>JAEVZU010000148.1 GCA_023392075.1 Bacillota bacterium
TTGAAATTGTTGTAGTATCAATATCCATAATAGCAATAACATTTTTAATAGGAATAACTACATCTCCACCTATATGCAAAAACATTTCCATGTCCTCCCATGAACGTCTACCTTTAATTTTACATTAATAATAAATTTAATGCAAACTAACATTTTTATATTTAACCTGCTACCCGTCCATCTTCAATTTTAAAATAATTACATTTATCCTTAAGCAAACCTCTAAAATGAGCATCACTCGTACAGGTAATAAAAGTCTGCACATTCTTTATACTATCCATTAAATATTTTTGCCTATTATCATCAAGTTCAGACATAACATCATCCAGCAGCAATACAGGGTACTCTTCAGTCTCCTTGTAAATCAATTCAATTTCAGCTATTTTAAGAGATAAAACTGCTGATCGCTGCTGGCCTTGAGAACCGTATGTCTTCAGGCTTTTCTCGTTAATCAGTATATCGTAATCATCTCTGTGCGGCCCCACAGACGTATATCCAAGAACAATATCTCTCATCAGGTTTTTTTCCAGAATTTTTATATAGTTATCAATTATGTCCTTCTTTTTAGTATCTTCATTTATTTGAAAACTACAATCATAGTTAAAAGATATTATTTCCTTTTCAACCGTAAGGTATTTATGCTGATTCTGAGCAAGCTTTGACAAGGTTTCAGAAAATTTACGGCGGGAAATAATTATTGAAGCGGCAACTTCAGCTAATTTAATATTCCATATTTCCATTGTATCAGCAAGTGACGGATTAGTATTTATGGACTTCAACAGCATATTTCTTTGTTTCAGTATTTTAGACATTAATTGGAGATCATAAAAATAGGATGGCTTAATCTGACTTAAAGTTATATCTACAAATCTTCTCCGTTCCATAGGACCCTGCTTGACAATAAATAAATCCTCAGGAGAAAAAAGTACTGCATACAGGTTCCCCATTAGTGCACCAATTTTGCTGAGAGGAATTTCATTTATTTTAATCTGCTTCTTCTGGTCGTTGAAATAAGAAATATCAATTTCTCTATCCAGACCGGAATTCTTAACAAAGGCTTTAATATTATAAGAAGTACAGCCAAATCTTATAAGCTCAGAATCCTTTGAGGTTCTGTGCGACCTTCCCGAGGCACATAAATAAATGGCTTCAAGGATATTTGTCTTCCCCTGGCCATTATCACCATAAATAATATTAAAACGATCAGAAAATAAAATCTTAGTATCCTTATGATTCCTAAAATTCTCCAAATTCAAGCTTTTAACAATCAATTGAGTACCTCTGTGAAAAAAGTTACACTATTTCTGTACAACTTGATATTTTTTATCCTCGAATTCTACAATATCGCCATTTCTCAGCTTTTTTCCGCGATGTATTTCTATATTACCATTAACTTTAACAAAGCCGTCCAGTATAAAGCCCTTAGCCATGGCTCCGTTATCAACTGCGCCGGCCCATTTTAAAAATTGATCCAGCTTTATATATTCCGTACTTATTTCGACTTCTTGCATAAATCCTCCAAACCTGCTTTCTTAGCGGGTTACAAGTAATTATATCCTTACAGCCTGAACCAGATATGCAAAATCATTATTATTTTCAACAACAGGTCTTAAGGTACATGGTGCATTAGTTGTAATAAAATATATTGCCGCTCTGTCTTCATCAATTGCCTTTAATGCATCAATCAAAAAAGTAGGATTGTATCCTATTTCAAGATTATTCCCTTCAATGTCAACTTTTATCTCTTCACGAACAGCGCCTAACTCGGCATTTGAGGTAATTACTATTTTATCATTACCTATAAAAAGTTTCACCGGGCTGTTCTTATCATTCATAGAAATCAGTGAAGCTCTTTCAAGACTGGACTGAAATTCTTTTATATTTATTATTACCCTTGTCTCAAATTCTTTATTTAACAAGCTATTGTAATTTAAAAATTTTCCTTCTATCAGTCTTGAGACTATCCTCCAGGACTGAGCATCAAAAACTATCTGATTGTTTGAATTATATATGTATACTTCTTCATCACCCGCTTGAAGTATTTTAGATATTTCATTCAATGTTTTACCCGGAACAATAACACTGAAATCGTTAACATCACTTTCCAGGAACTTTCTTCGCAATGCAAGCCTAAAACCATCTATGGATACAACAACCAGTTCTTTGTCCTTAACTTCTATAAGTGACCCTGTCAATACAGGTCTGTTTTCATCAGAACCCACTGCAAAAACAGTTTGTCTAATCATATCCTTTAATTTACCTTGTGTCAAAGTTAAAACATTCTCTTTATCAACATCCGGTAAAGCAGGATAACCATTAGGATTAATACCTTTTATCTCAAAATGTGAATTTTCACACTCTACAACTACCAGGTTGTTTTCTTTAACTTCGATAAGCACTTCTGAGTCAGGCAGTCGCCTTACTATATCACCGAAGATCTTTGAATTTATAACAATTGAACCGGTTTCTCTTATGTCTGCTTCTACAAAACATTCAATTCCTATTTCGAGATCGTTACCTGTCAGTTTGAATTTTTCATCTGAATTTAACAGTATACCCTCTAATATAGGCAGTGTTGTTTTGGTTGAAACTGCCTTTTGAACTATATTGATACCGTTAAGTAAATTTTCCTTTGAGCAAATTATTTTCATGGGTACCTCCGTATTTTTAAATATAATTAAAAGATAATAAAGCAGTAATAATAGTAGTAAGGGCTGTTAAAACTGTGAATAACTTTTATAATTCAGTGAGATTCAGTGTTTGATCATGTTGATAATTTGTTGAATATTTGTACTGATTTATTAACAAAATAATAAAGTTATCCAAAACTCTAAGTTATACACAAACTTTAATCACCAAATCAACAAAAACTGTGAATAAAAGTTGAAGTAAAAAAAATTAACCCCCAACTATGTTCTTCTTTATATCTTCGATTGTTCTTCTTAGTTCAGCACTGTTAGCCATATCCTGGCTGATTTTTTCACATGCATGAATTACTGTAGTGTGATCACGGCCGCCAAATTCGTCTCCAACCTTTGGCAGCGACATGTCTGTCATTTCACGGCAAAGATACATTGCAATCTGTCTCGGGAATGAGACGTCTCTGGATCTTCTCTTTGATTTAAGCTCGTCCGTCTTAAGATGAAAATAACGGGAAACAGCTTCCTGAATGGTTTTTGAATTTATAACAACAGCTTTGCTGTTAAACATATCCTTCAAAGCTTCAATAGCCATATCAACATTTATTTTGTTTTCAGTAAGTGCGGAATATGCAATTACTCTATTCATTGCACCTTCTAGCTCACGGATATTGGAAGCCACCTTGTCGGCTATAAATACCATTACATCATCGGGAACATCCAGGTTTTCCAGCTGAGCTTTTTTTCTGAGGATTGCAATCCTGGTTTCCAGATCCGGCGGAGCAATATCTGCAATTAATCCCCATTCAAATCGGGATCTAAGTCTCTCTTCGAGAGTAGTGATATCTTTTGGAGGTTTATCACTTGAGATGATAATCTGTTTATTAGCTTCATACAAAGCGTTGAAGGTATGGAAGAATTCTTCCTGGGTTCTTTCCTTACCTCCGATGAACTGAATATCATCTATAAGCAGTACATCTATGTTTCGATATTTATATCTAAACTCTTCGTTCTTGTCATCTTTAATTGCATTGATCAGCTCATTGGTAAATTTCTCAGAGGATACATATAAAACTTTCAATGCAGGATTCTGACTTAAAACAAAATGTCCGATGGCGTGCATAAGATGAGTTTTACCAAGACCAACTCCTCCGTACAAAAATAAAGGGTTGTATGCTTTGGCCGGGGCTTCGGAAACAGCTAATGAAGCAGCATGTGCGAACCTGTTTCCGTTTCCTATTACAAATGTGTCAAATGTATATTTGGGATTCAGGAATAAACCTGACGTATCTTCTGTATACTCCTGAACAGCAGGTTTTACAGGTGTCTGGGAGGGTGTTGAAAAATAAATGTTGTAATCCTTGTGGGTTAGTTGCCTAAGTGCATTCTTTATGAGATAGGAATATCTGGATTCGAGTATTCCCTTCTGAAAATCCGCAGGAACTCCCAAAGTAATAGTATTTGAATCTATAGCCATAGGTTCTATGGTCAAGATCCAAGTATTAAAACTGATTTCCGTCATTTCACCTTTTAGTAATTCCAATGTCCGATTCCACACATCATTTAGTTGCACGTTCATGTTATTTCGCCCACCTTGGTTATTCATTTAAGTAATTTATCAAGCGTATTTTGTCATGCCAACAAAGCACTGAATGCTTTTGTATGAAGCAGTAAATTCATTTCAAAACAAAAAAATAAAAACCATAATAAAATATACACATATTGAGTGTATATAGGAGATCAGTATTGCTAACCCTGGTTTAATAGACTATTGCAGATATTTTGTAACTGATTCCTTTAGATATTATCGTTTTCATCCTATGTAAAACATTTTTGTGATTAATCTTTAGTAAAGTTGGATCAATTCAAACATAAAGATCAAAAAGTTATTAACATCCAGAATGTTAATAAACACAGGTTATCAACAAGTATTAATAAATATATCAGAGTTTTGTGGAAAATTCAATATGAAAAAGCATAGATATCCACAAAAAATATTTTTTTATAGAGATATATCCACAGGCTACTTTGTAAATAATAAATATAGTAACTAGATATTGAAGATGTAAAATTGATTTCACCATATATTGATTTTTTATAGTTTAAATTTAAAAAATTAACAAAAAACTGTGAATACAAATGACCTTGACAGTTTAAAAAGTATTAATATATAATAGGTTTGGTGTCTTTAAAAGAAAAACACTTTTAAGTTTATATAAAGGAAATCAGAACGGGGGTGTACTAATGTTAAGAACATATCAACCTAAAAAAAGACATGCGAAAAAAGAACACGGCTTCAGAAAGAGAATGAGCACTGCTAACGGAAGAAAAGTATTAAGAAGACGCAGATTAAAAGGAAGAAAGGTTCTTTCAGCATAAGACCGCATAATTGTGGTCTTTTTCTTTAAAAGTGCGTTCGGAATTTGATTCCGCCTCACACCTGCTATTCTCTATATAAACTAAACAATTAAGGTAGTATGGTATGAGAAAAATTATTACTTTGAAAAAAAATTACGAATTTTCTAGAGTATTTAATAAGGGAACATTTTATGTTGGAAGGCATATTACCATATATGTCCTTCCAAATAAATTTTCCTCAAACAGAATTGGAATTTCAGTTTCAAAGAAAGCTGGAAAAGCTGTTGTCAGGAACAAAAAAAAGAGACTTATCCGCGAAAGCTACCGGCACTATGAAGATTTTATAAAAAACGGATTTGATATAGTTATTGCTGCACGGGGAGACGAAACAGTTCCAAAGTACGGAGCATTGTTAAAGGAGTTTAAGTACCTGCTTAAAAAGCTGCAGGTCTTTGATCAGGAGAAATACAATTGTTTAAGAGAGCTTTGATTTTACTTATCAGGTTTTATCAAAAGTTCATATCACCGCTTAAAATGAGGCCTACTTGCAGGTTTTATCCTACTTGCTCACAGTATGCCATTGAAGCTATAATGAAATATGGCTGTATAAAAGGCAGCTATATGGCAATAAAAAGAATATTAAAGTGTCATCCCTTCCACCCAGGGGGGTTTGACCCTGTGAAATAGATACATTACGTTAAGTTTAGGAGAAAAACATGGGATTTTTAGATTTTATAGCTAAGCCGCTTGGACAATTCCTTTATTGGATTTATAATACGATCGCTCTTCAAAATTACGGGCTGGCTATTATAATATTTACTATTATCGTAAGGGCTGCAATGGTTCCTCTTACTTTGAAACAGTATAAATCAAGTGCAGAAATGCAAAAAGTTCAGCCGTTAATGCAAGAACTTCAAAGAAAATATTCCAATGATAAACAAAAATTAAATGAAGAAACGATGAAGCTTTATCAGGAACATAAAATCAATCCCGCAGGCGGATGTCTGCCCTTGCTCATTCAGATGCCTATCCTGCTTACGTTGTGGCAGGTTATAACCAAGCCTTTGAAATACATGCTTGGATTTACTACCGAACATCTGGAAGAATTGGCAAAGCTCTCAAATATACCTGTGAACAGTGTATATTCAGAGATCAATACTATAACGCATTTTATAAAAGACGGTCAGGGAGACATGGTTGGAAACCTGAATATGTTCTTTCCAAGTCACGGAGGAATTAATTTAGGTTCAATACCCACATATCATTTTGATCAGCTCTCTGCCGATCCTATGAAAATCTGGCTGCTGGTTTTGGTGCTTCTGGCTGTTGGAACTACTTTTATAACAGCCCGTATGTCAATGCCAAAAACAACTGACAAGGCAACTAACCCTATGGGAAATACCATGTTGTATATATCTCCATTAATGACATTAATATTTTCATTCCAATTCCCGGCAGGTCTAGCATTATATTGGATTGCTGGTAACATATTCGCAATTGGGCAGCAATACTATGTTAATAAATATGTCCTTAAGAAGAAGGAGGTAGTGAGTAAATAATGGCTTACAGTATTGAAAAAACAGGGAAAACGGTTCAAGAGGCCATTTCAGCAGCATTGTCGGAACTAAATCTGTCTCAGGAGGATGTTGAGATTGAGGTTTTAGAAGAAGGCAATAAAGGCATTTTTGGTATCATCGGATCGAAAGTTGCAAAAATCAGGGCAACTGTTAAGGAAGTGGAAACCAGCCGCGGCGATATAGCATCAGATTTTTTATACACTATTTTGAACAACATGGGTGTTGAAGCTGATATTTCGGTAAATGAAGACGAAGAGAGCATAGTAGTTGATATAAATGGTGATGATATAGGTATAATTATCGGCCGCAGAGGAGAAACAATGGATTCTCTTCAATATCTGACCAGTCTCGTAATAAATAAGGGATATGAAGATTATAAGAGAGTAATCCTCAATGTTGAAAATTACAGGCAAAAACGGGAGGAAACTCTTGTAAAGCTGGCTAACAGATTGGCTGACAAAGTTGTTAAGTATAAGAAACCTGTTACTCTTGAACCAATGAATCCGTATGAGAGAAGGATAATTCATTCAACTCTTCAGGGACATAAATATGTAGAAACATATAGTACAGGTGAAGAACCAAAGAGAAAAGTTGTTATAACTTTAAAATAATTGGTCATTACTTTGAAATGGTTTGAGGAGTATTATTATTCCTTGAACCATTTTGTGCGTTATTTGCAAAACTGATTTTGTAAAATGTGAAGTTACGGGCAATTTAAAGCATTATAGCTCTAACACAATGGCTGCGCTCAAAAAGTGCAGGTGGAGGTAATATGTATTTCGAAGATACAATAGCAGCACTGTCTACACCCTATGGAACAGGGGGCATAGGAGTAATAAGAGTAAGCGGGGAATCGGCTTTTGATATTTCAGCAAAGCTTTTTTGTTCTTCAAAGGCAATGGAAGATATCCCTACACACACTGTATCCTATGGTAAAGTTGTGGATCCGCTTACTAATGAAATAGTAGATGAAGTATTGCTTTTAAAAATGAAAAAACCCAATACCTTTACACGTGAAGATGTAGTTGAAATACATTGTCACGGTGGTATTGTCGTTATAAACAGAGTAATGGAACTTTTGTTCAGGTACGGTGCAAGGCCTGCTGAAGCCGGTGAATTTACCAAGCGAGCATTTTTAAACGGAAGAATTGATTTATCGCAGGCTGAGGCTATAATTGACCTTATAAACTCAAAGACCGTCGAAAGCTCCAAGGCGGCGGTAAGTCATCTTGAAGGCAGGCTGTCAAATAAATTAAAGCTTTTAAGGGATGATCTGGTGGAGCTTCTTGCACATATTGAAGTGACGGTGGACTATCCGGAGCATGATATCGAGGAGATTACAGGAGAAAAAGTCTATGAAGGCCTGAAGCGGATAAAGGCTGAACTTGTTGATCTGGCAAAGACCTTTAACCGCGGCAAGCTGCTCAGGGAAGGAATAAACATAGTCATAGCGGGAAAACCGAATGTTGGCAAATCTTCTTTGCTCAATCAGCTTGCCGGCAGCACCCGTGCCATAGTTACGGATATTCCCGGCACCACAAGAGACATCATTGAAGAGTATGTCAATATAAAAGGTATTCCTGCGAAAATTACCGATACCGCCGGAATAAGAAATACTGAGGACATTGTTGAAAAAATAGGTGTGGACAAGGCATATAAGGCAATTGAAGATGCGGATCTCATAGTTATGATGATAGCTGCAGACACCGGAATTCTTGAGGAAGATGAGGAGATTCTCCAAAGCATCGGAGGAAGGAAAAGCCTTATACTTATAAATAAAACCGATCTGGTCGGCAGAGCGGGGATCGATGAAATAAGGAACCGGCTTTCAGCTGACCTTGTACTTGAAGCCTCAGTAGTAAATGACGAGGGTGTAGAAGGCCTTGAGGAGAAAATTTCCGAACTGTTTTTTAAGGGAGATATAAGTAAAAATGAAGAAGTTCTTTTAACCAACGCAAGGCACAAGAGTTTGGTGGACAAGTCAATTCATGCTGTGGACCAGGCTTTGGGTTCATTCGATATGGGTATGCCGCTGGATATGGTTACTATTGACATAAAAAGTTCAGCAGAATATATTGGACAAATAACAGGGGAGTCCATTGACGAGGCTGTTATGCATAATATTTTCAGCCGTTTTTGTATAGGAAAATAGCAGTATGTCCTTTAAGGATAGCTCAATAAATAAAGTTTTTAAACACATGAAAAACAGAGTGGTGCACAAGCCGTCACTCGTTATAAATAGGAGTAGAAAGGAAGAATCCTGATGGATTATTTCGCTGGAAGTTATGATGTAGTTGTAGTGGGGGCGGGACATGCAGGCTGTGAAGCAGCTTTGGCTGCCGCTAGACTGGGATGCAAGACCATTATATTTTCTATAAATCTGGACAGTATGGCAAATATGCCCTGCAATCCAAGTATAGGAGGAACGGCCAAAGGACATCTGGTAAGAGAAATAGATGCTTTGGGTGGGCAAATGGGCAGGGCAACAGATAAGACCTTTATTCAATCAAAGATATTGAATAATTCCAAGGGGCCGGCTGTCTACTCCTTGCGTGCCCAGGTTGACAGACGCCAATATCAGATTGAAATGAAACATACATTGGAGCTGCAGGAAAACCTTGACATAAGACAGGCAGAAATTGTTGAGCTTCTCACCGATGAAGCAAAAACAAAAATTACCGGAGTAAAGACACATACCGGTGCAATATTCCATTGCAAAGCAATCGTATTAACAACCGGTACCTATTTACAGGGCAGGATTATTATAGGGGATGTCAGCTACAGCGGAGGTCCTGACGGGATTTTTCCAGCTAACAAGCTCTCTGCAAGCCTTATAGGTCTGGGCATATTTCTGTTGAGATTTAAAACCGGAACCCCTGCCAGGCTCAACAGAAGAAGTCTTGATTTTTCAAAAATGACAGAGCAGCCCGGAGACGATACCATACTGCCATTTTCCTTTGAAACCGAGAGTATAGAAAAGGAGCAGGTTTCCTGCTGGCTTACCTATACTAATAAGGATACACATGAGGTTATAAAACAGAATCTTCACCGCTCCCCTCTATACAGCGGAGACATTACAGGTATTGGGCCCAGATACTGTCCTTCAATCGAGGATAAGGTAGTCAGGTTCGCAGACAAGGAAAATCACCAGGTATTTGTGGAACCTATGGGTCTTGAAACGGAAGAAATGTATTTGCAGGGCATGTCCAGCAGTCTTCCTGAGGATGTTCAGATTGAATTTATGAGGACAATCCCCGGGCTGGAAAATGTAAAGGTCATGAGGAGTGCATATGCTATTGAATATGACGGAATAGATGCTACCCAGCTGAAACTGTCATTGGAGTTTAAAAACATGGAAGGCTTGTTTTCAGCCGGTCAGATAAACGGAAGCTCAGGATACGAAGAAGCTGCAGCACAGGGTATTATTGCCGGAATAAATGCAGCTCAAAAGGTTCAGGAGAAAGAGCCCCTTATACTGGACAGGTCTCAGGCCTATATAGGAGTATTAATTGATGATCTGGTCACCAAGGGGACAAAAGAACCCTACAGAATGATGACTTCACGTGCGGAATACCGCCTGCTGCTAAGGCAGGATAATGCCGACTTGAGGTTGACGCCTTTGGGCAGGAAAGCCGGTCTTATCGATGATGAAAGGTTTCAGAAGTTCCAGGAGAAAAAGGAACTGATAGAAAGGGAAATAGAAAGACTGAACAACAGTTATCTTCCGCCAAGCGAGGAAGTATTGAAATACCTTGAAAGCAGGGAAAGTACGGCTGTCAAAGGCGGAATTAATGTAGCCGAGCTTTTAAGAAGGCCCGAAATCAGCTATGAAAGTCTTTCGGAAGTTATGGAACTTCCAGTATTGCCGAGATCGGTCCGGGAGCAGGTGGAAGTGGCAATTAAGTATGAAGGCTATATAAAGCGACAGATGCAGCAGGTTGAGCAGTATAAAAAACTTGAAGGACGCAAGCTTCCCCGGGAAATGGATTATTCAATTATTCAGGGATTAAGACTTGAAGCCAGGCAAAAACTGTCCCAGATAAGACCTGATTCAATAGGTCAGGCGTCAAGAATAACAGGAGTTTCACCTGCAGATATCTCGGTACTGCTTATACACCTGGAACAGATGAACCGCAGCATTAGTCAAAAGCAGAGCGAGCCGGGCAATAATTAAAAAAAGTAATGTAGTTTTTTAACCATAGAAACAAAACGATTCGGAGGAAAATATGGCATTGGATAAGGAATTAACCCAACTGTTAACCGAGGGAGCAGTGCACTACGGAAGAGAACTGTCCGGGTTGCAGATCAGTCAGTTTGAAACGTACATGGAGCTTCTTAAGGAATGGAATCAAAAGATGAATTTAACAGCTATTGAGGAAGACAGGGAAATAATTGTTAAACATTTTATCGATTCCATGAGTATACTTCCATTTATAGAAAATAAAAAGCTAAAGCTTATAGATATCGGTACCGGAGCCGGGTTTCCCGGAATACCTTTGAAAATAACCAATCCGATGCTGGAAATAACCTTGCTGGATTCCCTGGACAAGAGAATCAAGTTTTTGAATGAGGTAATAAATGCAGCAAATATTTCCGGACAGAAGGAAATGTCAGAGATAAAAGCAATTCATGGACGGGCTGAAGACTTTGGAATTAATCAGCAGTACAGAGAAAAATACGATATTGCTGTAGCTCGCGCGGTTGCAAATCTCCCGGTTTTACTCGAATATTGTCTGCCTTTTGTGAAAATAAACGGGATTTTTATCGCTATGAAGGGGAGTAATACTGAAGAATTTGACAGCAGTGCAAAAGCTCTCGACATTTTAGGAGGAAAAATCATAAAAGTTGAAAAATTGGATTTACCAAAGACAAATATAGAAAGAAATGTCGTCATCATAAGAAAGTTTAGACAGACGCCGACAAAATACCCAAGGAAAGCTGGAAAACCCTCTAAAGAGCCGTTGATATAAGTATTATTATCCACCTTTTTATATTTTTTTATCGAACGATTTTTGCCTGGGAATAAAGGAAATGGAATAAAAGAAAAGAATAATCCTTTGTGTGTAGGTTACAACATATGGTAGTTGCTTAAGAGAACAACAAAAAAAATATACAAAGGATGGTGCCGTTATGTTAGAAAGTAAGATTCAGCTTGCAAAGCAGGAAAAAAAGGATGATTTAAAAAACATTACGTATGTTGGGATAGACTATATCAGGCCTAATCCATACCAGCCAAGAAAGCAGTTCAATAAATTTGCTCTTGAGGAGCTTTGTGAATCCATAAAGCAATATGGGGTATTACAGCCCATTAATGTAAGAAAGATTTCACACAGCACATATGAACTGGTTGCAGGTGAAAGAAGACTTAGAGCCGCTACAATGGCGGGACTCAAGGAAATTCCGGCCATAATTATCAATGTTGATGATAACGACTCTGCGGTAATGGCACTGATTGAAAATCTCCAGAGGGAAGATCTCAGTTATATGGAGGAAGCGGAAGGATACAGCAATCTAATTAATGAACATGGCTTTACTCAGGAGGAATTGGCACAAAAGATAGGTAAAAGCCAGTCAACTATTGCAAATAAAATCAGACTCCTGAAGCTTTCCCCTCTGGTAAAAAAGATTCTGTCGGACAATAATCTGACTGAAAGGCATGCCAGAGCATTATTGAAGCTTCATGACGAGCAGCTTCAATTAAAGGTGCTGAAGCTTGTATGTGAAAGAGGCCTGAATGTCAAGAAAACGGAAGAGCTTGTAGAAAAGGCAATTGACAAGTTCTCCAGGGATATAAGACAAAAGCCCGCAGACAGAAAAATGACTAAAGCTATTAAAGATGTCAGAATCTTTGTTAATACAATTAAACAGGCCATAGATATAATGAAACAGTCAGGAGTCAATGCCAAAGCCGCCCAGATTGACAGGGGCGATTATATAGAATTTGTGGTAAGAGTACCTAAAAACAATATGGCATAGTTTAAATAGAAAAATATGCTTTACTATACATAACAAAATAAATTGAAATCTTGCATTATATCGTGGACGGTTTGACTGTCCACTTTTTTCTTTGTTAAGAAAATAGTTTGCGAGGTGACTTTGTATTATCCACATATAAAACTTCATTTCTGGATAAAAGAATTGATTTTGTAATAATTATCAACAGCTCGGTAAAAAAGTTAGGCTAATGCAGTAAATGGTAGGCCATAATATAGGTATACATTTAAAATTTAGTATTCATCGGACTTGTGATTAATGGGCTGTCAGCATTACAGCGAATTGGCTTTTAGACAAAAAAAGTGGACAGTTCGTTAAAATTTTATTACAATATATAGTGGACAACTTGCAAAATGTACTATATGTAAAAAGGTTTTTATAATATGAAAAGAGGTAATAAATTAAATGGCAGATGAAATAAGGGAGCAAAGAATTATTCCCATAGACATTGAATCTGAAATGAAAAAGTCTTTTATAGACTATGCTATGAGTGTAATTATAGACAGAGCACTACCTGATGTTCGTGACGGTTTAAAACCGGTGCATAGACGTATACTTTACACTATGTATTCTTCTGGCTTTACACCGGATAAGCCATACAGAAAATCTGTTGCAACCGTCGGAGAAGCGTTGAAAAGTTTCCATCCGCACGGTGATGCTGCTGTATACGATAGTCTTGTGCGTATGGCACAGGATTTTTCGCTGAGACATCCTCTTGTGGACGGGCATGGTAATTTCGGCTCCCGTGATGGTGATGCTGCGGCTGCAATGAGATACACTGAGGCAAGGCTTGCTAAAATATCGATGGAAATGCTTGCCGATATTAACAAGGATACTGTAGATTTTAAACCAAACTTTGATGAGCATGAGGTTGAACCTGTTGTTTTGCCTTCCAGATTTCCAAATCTGCTGGTTAACGGTTCTTCAGGTATAGCTGTTGGTATGGCCACCAATATCCCGCCTCACAATTTAGGTGAAGTAATTGATGGTATAAGTGCTGTAATTGACAACCCTGAAATAACCATAGATGAATTGATGCAGTATATAAAGGGGCCTGATTTTCCAACAGCTGCAAAGATTATTGGGAAAAAGGGAATCAGAGATGCATACAGAACCGGAAGAGGAAGACTTGTTGTCCGGTCTGAGGCAATTATAGAAGAAATGCATGGAAACAGGCATAGGATCATTGTAACGGAAATACCATATCTGGTTAATAAAGCGCGGCTTATTGAGAAGATTGCTGAACTGGTTAAGGATAAAAGGCTGGAGGGCATATCCTTCCTGCAGGATGAATCCGGCAGGGAAGAACCTGTGAGAATTGTTATAGAACTTAAACGTGATGCAAATCCAAACGTTGTATTGAATCAATTATATAAAAATACTCAGCTGCAGGAAACCTTTAGCGTTAATATGGTTGCCATTGTTCCAACTGAGGATAATCTCTATGAACCGAGAACCTTGAATTTGAGACAGACTATTGATTACTACATAGCTCATCAGGAAGATGTTATCAGACGTAGAACAAAGTTTGAACTTGATAAGGCAGAGGCAAGGGCTCATATATTGGAAGGTTTAAAGATAGCGCTTGACCACCTGGACGAAGTTATTAAAATAATCAGGAATTCGAAAACTGAAGCTTTGGCTAAAGAAGGTCTGTCAGAAAGATTTGGTTTCAGCGAAAAGCAGTCCCAGGCAATTGTAGATATGAGATTGGGCCGGCTTACCGGACTTGAAAGAGAAAAGCTGGAAAATGAATATAACGAACTTCTTGAGAAGATCAAATATTATAGAGAAGTTTTGGCTAATGAAATCCTTGTTCATCAGATAATTAAGGAAGAGTTGGATGTAATTAAGAATAAATATGCTGATGACAGAAGGACTAAATTAGAGATTGATGAAGACGAAATTGATATTGAAGATCTCATCCAGGAGGAAGAGAGTGTTATAACCATGACTCATTTCGGATATATCAAGAGGCTCCCGGCTGATACTTACAAGAGCCAGAGACGTGGAGGAAAGGGAATAATCGGACTTAGCACCAGAGAAGAAGATTTTGTTAAAAATCTTTTTGTAACCTCAACTCATAACTTTATTATGTTCTTTACCAACAAGGGAAGAGTTTACAGACTTAAGGCATATGAAATTCCGGAGGCGGGCAGGCAGGCTAAAGGTACAGCAATAGTAAATCTGCTGCAGCTGGATGGAGATGAAAAGGTAACCACTGTAATCCCGATTCAGGAATATAAAGAAGGCCTTTACCTGGTAATGGCTACCCGTAACGGTCTGGTTAAGAAAACAGACCTGATGGAGTATGACAGCATTAGAAAAGGCGGTCTGGCAGCAGTAACACTTAGAGAGAATGACGAGCTTATAGACGTTAAACTGACCGATGGAAATCAGGATATAATGCTTTCAACTGTCAAAGGTATGGCAATCCGCTTCAATGAAACCGATGCCAGACCTATAGGGCGTGTATCCCAGGGTGTTAAAGGTATTGAACTGGATGAGGGCGATTACGTAATTGGTATGGAGGTTGTTACTGACAATACAACCCTTTTGGTGGTAACTGAAAACGGTTTTGGTAAGAGAACGGAGCTTGAAGAGTACAAGGTGCAGACAAGAGGCGGTAAGGGTATACTCACCTACAGAATTACTGAAAAAACCGGGAAGTCCATCGGAATGATGCTTGTTTCTGAAGAAGATGATATAATATTGATTAGTTCAGACGGAAGCATCATCAGAATGAAAGTTAACGAAATAAGTATTCTCGGTCGTGCAACTCAGGGAGTAACGCTTATGAGAATGAGCGAGGGCAATAACGTTGTAAGCATGGCAAGGATGATAAACGAAGAATGCCCGGAGGGTGTCGATTGTGAAGATGCAGAAGGTGAAAGCCCTGAGGAAACAGACAGTCAGCTGTAACTAAATTAAGGGAGCAGTAATTAATATATAAATATGACTATTCCAAAGCCGGTAGCAGGCTATACCAGCATTTATGACATAGTTACGTTTCAGTAAGTGCGGTAAACCTGCGGCTGACTTTAATATTGGAAATAGGACAAACTTCACAGAGGGAGAGTATACTACACGTATGCTCTCTTTTTGTGTCATCAATCAATGGTTATGTTTTACAAAAAATAATCTGTAAATTTTATTTAAAATGTAAATATTATGAAGGAAAAAACGGAAGTCTTATTTAATATATATTGCCTAATGGTCTGTAACATCTAAAACGTATATTGCCGGCGACGAAAATTTTTGCAGGATAAGGCGGAGGACGAAGGCAATACTGTATGTATTGACAAGGATGACAACCAAATCCTGCGGGAATTTAACCGTCGGCAATATATGACTTTTAGGTGTTACAGACCACCAGTATTTATTGTCATAGGAGGTTGATGTAATGGATAATTACAAGGAACAGCTGGTATCGGAAAAGAATTATCTTGAAAGGATTAAAGGGATTATTAAAAAGCAGATGTCAGATGAAACAGACAAGCTTAAAAATAAAAGAGGGCAGTTAGTGGCAGACAGAAAGGATATGTACGAAAACACCACCCATTACTCAAGCGATTTTGAAAAATTGTCCGATGCCATACAATATTTAAAGCCTATAGAGATGCAAACATACGATTATGAGGCTACTGAAGCCAGAATAAGGAAATATGACAGAATGCAGCAGTCTCCGTACTTTGCCAGAATTGACTTTACTGAAGAGGGGTTTGACAGAGAGAGCATATATATTGGACTTGGGAACCTTACCGATGAAAAAACCCGCCAAACCTATATTTGTGACTGGAGAGCACCCATATCCAGTATTTTTTACCGTTTTGGACTTGGAAAGGCCAGCTATAAGGCACCATACGGCATAATCGAGGGAGAAGTTTCGCTCAAAAGGCAATTTGAGATAAAAAAGGGTGAAATGCAATACTTTTTTGATTCAAGCATGACTATCATAGATGATATATTGAAACAGGCATTGTCACAGAATACTTCCGCAAAAATGAAAAGTATTGTTGAAACGATACAAAAGGAGCAGGACCTTATAATAAGGGACATTGAAAATGATCTCCTGATGGTGCAGGGGGTTGCCGGAAGCGGGAAGACCTCGGTAGCACTGCACAGGGTTGCCTATCTCATGTATCATGGCTTGACCGGTAATCTGAGTTCCAATAATATCATACTTATTACACCTAACAACCTTTTTGAAAAATATATTGACAATGTATTGCCTGAGTTGGGTGAAAAGAATATTCAGGCACTTACGATGGAAGAAATATTTGATAATATCTTCGAAGAAAAAATTGATATGTGTAATCGTAATACATTATTAGAAGAGATAATATCAACCCGGGATATGAACAAAAAGATTTTAATTAAAAGCAGCATGGAATTTATACTCTCAAAAGAGTTTTTAATGATCATAGAAAGATATCTTAAATATTTCGAACATAAAATGATTGATTTCAGAGACATTTATTACAATGGGGAATGCATTGCAAACAGACATCTGACCAAAGCTGAGCTTTTAAAGCAGAATGAGATTTCCCTGCCGCTGGAAAAGAGGCTGGAAACAATAGAAAAGCGCATTATGATAAAAATACATGAATTAAGAAAACCTCGTTTGGGAAAGCTTGAAAAGTTTATCGCGGAGTATCCGGAACATATCTATGAAGTCAAGCCGCTTGCGAGATTATTATCACTAAAGGAAAATACCTCCATAAAAAAGGAAGTCATGAAGTTTTCAAGAATTGATGTGATGGCTTTATACAAGAGATTGGCAGGCGACCTAAATCTGTTTTACAGGATGGCGGAAGGGATAAGCCTGCCTGAAAATATCGAAAAAATAATGGAATATGTAAGGGCAGACCTGCAAAATCCGGTTTTAAGTTATGATAATGCAATGGTACTTCTGGTAATGAAGCTGATTCTGGGAGGTTGTGAGCGTTATAAGGAGATTATGCAGGTAGTTGTGGACGAAGCCCAGGATTATTATCCAGTTCATTATGAAATTCTGAAAAGATGCTTTGGAAACGCCAAGTTTACCGTATTGGGGGATATCAATCAGACCATAGAAAAAACAACTGATTTATCTGCATACTCAGATATAAGGCAGATTCTTAATAAAAAGAGAAGTTCAACCATTATGATGAATAAAAGTTTCAGATGTTCATATGAGATTAATAAATTCAGCTCCTGTTTCAGTGACGGGCATATGGAGATTGAAAGCTTCGAAAGACATGAAAGCCTGCCGGATATTATTAGGGCTGGGAACCATGGACAGATGAATGAAAATGCGGTAAATAAGGTCAACGAATATCAGTCTGAAGGGTTTCAGTCAATAGCAATTATATGTAAAAGCATGACCGGTGCGGTACAGCTATATAAGGAAATTGGAAGTGAGCTTGGTGCTGCCCTGATCAACACGGATTCCTTTGAGACAATTAATAAGGTTACAATTCTCCCGGTTTATATGGCAAAGGGGTTGGAATTTGATGCTGTGCTTATTTATGATGCAAATGATGATATGTATTGGGATTCAGAAGACAGGCAGCTTTTATATATTTGCTGTACCCGTGCATTACACAGATTATCAATATTTTATTCGGGAAAGAAAAGCAGACTGATTCCCGATAATCCGAATATTATTCACATTGGCTGACTTTTTGGAAAAAAAGTCGTATGTAAAAAAATAAAAAGTGGTAATATTATTTCATCTTAAGAGGCCGGGAGTACTCCTTATGAATTATTACGAAAGAATTCAAAGGTCAATAGATTTTATTGAAAGCAATCTTGAAAATTCAATTGATATAAACCTGGCGGCTCAAGCCTCATTTATGTCTCTATCGAGCTTCTACAGAATATTTTTTGCTCTGACAGGCTACTCGGTAAAGAAATATATCAGGCTCCGCAGAATAAGTCTTGCTGCAGAGGATATCATTACAAAAAATACTTGTATCATTGATATTGCAGTAAAATTTGATTTTGAAAGCGGCGACTCGTTTTCAAGAGCTTTTAAACGCATTACAGGCTATTTACCCAGTGAATTCAGAAGACAGAATAAAAAGTATAGTTTTGAAAGGATAAATATTATGGATAAATATTTTGAAGTTCAAGAGAAGGAACTCCTGGACAGATATCCCGATATAAAAGTCTTAAAGAAGCTGGAACCTGTAAAAGTGGCTTATTTTAATTATTTCGGAAGGAACCCCGAAACACCATACAAAAGCTATAGGAACCATCACTTCTATGAGAAGCTGGGATATTCCAGGGTGGGGGAGGAAAAGCCCGACCCAGGCAAGGAGTTCTGCCTGTATATATACGAGAAAAAGGTATAGAGGTATCAGAAACATTATTTTATTTGCAGCACCGGATTTAATTATCCGGTGTTTTCCATGTATGAATGATTTTACAGCAACTTCCCCAATATAAGCAATATAACAGTATTACCATAATAATCAGTTAATATTGTTATATTAGGACCTCTAAAAACGGCCTCAGAAAAATTGAAATGAAACCTGAGTATACAGGACTTTGGGAGAGGAATATATACAAATAAAGGAGGATATGCGCAATAAATCAACTAAACGAGTAAATATAGAAGTAATACACTTTGCCATACTTGCTGCATGATGATATACTAACCAAGCTGTCGCAAACGGCAACACCACATAAATTGAGAGTTCGGGTCTTGAAAAAAACTTATAACAAAAATTTAAAAAAGTGTTGACAAAGAAACAGCAAAGTGATATTATAATTAAGCTGCTTGCGACAAACAAACAGCGAAAACCTTGAAAGTCAGCTGTAAAAGCACTTTTAAGGTTCAAGATGATAAATGTGAGTAGTACAAGGAAGATGAATTTCGAGCAGCGGAGCTTATGCGATAAGTGAGCAGTGCAGAATATGAAATCTGACGCAGTAATACGAAGTATGTAGCATCTTGAAATGGACTTTGAAAAGTAAACAGTGACAAATACATGCAAATGTATATGTATATCGTAGATATACATTGTAAGGACTCTTTAAAATTCCAGAATCCAATGGATTCTAAAAATTGAGTAACTTGCGAACTTTACAACCTAGTTTCGTAAGTTTCAAAGTTAAATTTGAAACTTGGACAGAAACTAGAAAAAAAGTCAGCAATTTTAATGAGCTAACAAGCTTATCAAATAAGTTAATTGTGTAGCAGATTTTCTGCGAAACATATAAATTTTAATTTGAGAGTTTGATCCTGGCTCAGGACGAACGCTGGCGGC
>JAEVZU010000283.1 GCA_023392075.1 Bacillota bacterium
TTTTATTCTGTTCCATTTCATTGCTCAAAGTATTCAGGCTTGAAATTCTGTCAACAGAAACAGAAATAGCATCGGCAATGCTCCGGTATTTAACGTCGGTAGCTTTCACGCTCTCCTGCTGTTCTTCAATTATCTGCATTACCTCCTGCATTGTTTGTACGGCTTCATTTGAATTTTCCTGCAATTCTTTTACAACAAGATCAATTTGTTTGGTGGAAGCACTGGATTGTTCTGCAAGTTTTCGAATCTCATCTGCAACAACTGAAAAACCCTTGCCGTGTTCACCGGCTCTGGCTGCTTCGATGGCAGCATTTAATGCAAGCAGGTTTGTCTGTTCGGCGATTGAAGCAATTACCGCACTTGCTTCACCTATCTTTGACGAGCTTTCATTTGTTTTTATGATACCATCAAAAATCTGCTTTGTTGCAAGATCGCTTTGTCTGGTCTTTTCTGTCAGTTCCTTTACTTCCTCCAGCCCGTTATTAACAAGTGAAACCACATTATCCGAAGAGGAATTCAGTTCACTCAAAAGACTGATGTCTTTCTCAAGAATTTTGCCGAGATTAACAATCATGTCTGCACCGTTCTGGGTCATCTCCGACTGTTCATTTGCACCTCTGGAGATCTCCTCTATAACTCTTGCGGTTTCCTCGGAGGCATGTGCCGTTTGATCAGTAATATCACTTAATGTATCTGAGGATACTTTTACGTCCTCAGCCGAGATGCTGACCTTGTTTATAAAATATCTGAGGTTTTCAATCAGGGATTGAAAGGACCTGCTTAAAACCCCGATTTCATCCTTCTGTTTTAAAAGATTTTGAGGAAGATCTTCCTTTACGTTGAGGTTTCCAACAAGTTCCGCATATGAAGTTACCTGAATGATAGGTTTTGAAATGGAATTCCCGACTATATATGTTATCAGTATTATCAGAAAAATTATAATGCCTGCAGCTGCCAGGGTGAATATCTTATAGCTGTTAAGGGCGGCAAAGATCTCATTTTCACGCTCACAGACAATAACGAACCAGCTGGTTCTTTCTATTGGAGAAAATGCCGCATATCTTACCTCTTTATCGAATTCGTATTTATAAATACCGGTAGCTTTTTTTAAGGCTTTTGACACGATGTCAGCAAATTCTTTGGAAGAATTATTTTTTTGGGAATCCTCTATAGGGTTGAAGGTATTAAATACATAGCTGCTGTCGATATGTGAAATAACGGTTCCTTTTTCATCAATCAGCATTGAATATCCGCTTTTATCAAATATGCTCTGATTTGAAAAAGAGGACAGAAAATCTCCGTTCAACTGGCCGACAAGAACACTTGTTACTTTACCGTCAACAGCAATGGGGACTGCAACTACCAGAACAAGTTTTGATTCTTCACCCTGAACAACGCTGATAATTGGATTTGAGATATTTGCTACGCCCTTGAGGGCTTTTTGAAAATAATCTCTCTTGCTTATATCGGTTGTTTTTCCGTCAGGTAATGAGGCTATACCGTTTAGGTCGCTGATGATAATCATGTTATATTTAAGTCTTTGAGCTTCCTCTTTCAGTTTTTCAGAAGCGGCGGCAGGATCTGAGGTATCCAGAACAGCGGCAAGAGTGGTCATTTCTCTTATTTGCGCATCCACAAAGGAATCAACAAGCTTTGACGTGTCCTGTGCTCTTGTAACCAACTGGGTCTCAGAGGAGTCCATTAACAGATTTGAAACATTTACATAATTAAATACGCACAATAGTACAAAAAATAGAGCCATAAAAGTTGAAAAATACAATATTAATTTTTGCTTTATACTTTTCATGAATTTCCTCCCTGTTATAAATTTACTTTATTATACAATATATGACTTATTATGACACTCGGTCCATAACCCCAAATTATTGAGAATTAAGTATAATTATTTGTATAGGAAGTATCTTGACAAATCCGGGTCTTCTTTGTTTTAACAGGAATATAATCTATAATGGAAAGTGTAATACCAATAATCTTTCGAGGTAGTTTTATGGATGAAAAGATAGTACTCGTAACAGGTGCCAATTCCGGTATGGGAAAGGCCACAGCTGCAAAACTTGCCGACACGGGGGCAAGGGTGGTCATGCTTTGCAGAGACAGGACAAGAGGTGAGGCGGCCTTCAAGGAAGTTCTGGAGCAGGACAGGTCAAGAAAGCTTGATCTGCTGCAGTGTGATCTTGCAGATATGAGCGATATCAGACGTTTTACGGATGAGTTTAAGAACAGGTACGGCCGCCTGGACATTCTGGTAAATAATGCAGGGGTTATCTGTGTAGACAGGAGAGAGACCAAAGATGGTCTGGAACTTCAGTTTGGGGTGAACCATATCGGACATTTTCTCCTGACGGTCAGACTTTTGGATATTATGCCCCAACACGCAGGAACAAGAATAGTAGTGGTAGGTTCAGGCGCTCATAAGGCAGGTAGAATTCATTTTGAAGACATAAACCTGACAAAGGGCTATAATGTAGTATCGGCTTACGGACAGGCAAAACTGGCCAACCTGCTGTTCACCAGGGAGCTTGCCAGGCGGCTTGCCGGAACCGGTATAACGGTTAACTGCTGTCATCCCGGAGCAGTGGCAACCTCAATGGGAGTGGACAGGAATACAGGTTTCGGCAAGACTCTTACAGGTTTGCTGAGTCCGTTTTTCCTGACACCGGAGGAAGGGGCACGTACTGCTTTGTTTTTGGCATTGGATCCCTCTGTAGAGGATATTACCGGAGAGTATTTTTATAAATGCAAAAAGGCCAAATCCTCAAAGGCCTCGCGGAATGAGGAACTGACCAAAAAACTGTTTGAGTTGAGTGAAAAGCTTACGGGAGAAAAGTGGAAGTGATACGAAAATATAAATTTGATAAGACTAACTTCTGCACTCCCGTATTAACTTACCTAAATGGGTAGCTCACAAGATATTTGTTGAATTGGTAGGTTCATCACAGATTATTTTACCGTCGCTCACAACAGCATCCATGCTTTAACGTTTCGCTTAAATCTACATCATGTAGATTTTACGGTAAAAGTAACTATGCTTCACCAACAAATTCAAACAAATATCTTTAATCGATCTTCCATTTACGTAAGTTACCCTCTCAAAAACGTATTGTACATCGTCAATAGAGGGTATACTCGCTTGTAATAAGTTAACATGTTAAACCAACTATGTTTTGCATCACTTCAATTTAAAAAATCTTAAGCAGGCCTGCAACAATTACAACTACTGCAAAAATCATTCTATAGTAGGCGAACCCTTTCATAGGCTTCCTTTTGAGGTAGGAGATAAACTTGCTTATAACTGCCACCGCTACTACAAACGAAACGACGAAGCCTACTATCAATGCTGTGATTTCGGTGCCTGAGAGTAAATTAAAACCGCCCAGCTTTAATATTTTCAAAAAGCTCATTCCAAACATAACAGGTATTGCCAGGAAAAAGGAAAATTCTGCCGCGACTACGGTTGAAAGCCCTGAAACCCATCCTCCGATTATGGTTGATGCTGAACGGGACATACCTGGAATAATTGCCAGACATTGAAAGAGTCCTATAATTAAAGCCTGCTTTGGTGTGACACTGAGTTTTTGTTTTGTCAGATTGTTGTTGCGGAATTTGTTTTCCGCATATAGCATCCAGATGGCACCCAGGAAGAGGACAATGGCTACGATTATTGAGCCTGACAGGTATTTATCTGCAAGATCATTGAACAATATGCCTAAAATAGCTCCCGGAATACATGCTATTACAATCATTAACCAGAACTTGAAACCTGATTTTTCATATCCGACTTTACCCGGGAAGAAATTTATAATGGTATCTTTGATTTTTTTCCAGTAGAGCAGTACGACAGCCAGTATTGCTCCCAGCTGTATAACATATGTATACATATCAACATAGTGCGGAGTTGTACTCTCGAAATGCATAATATATTCAAAAATTCTGAGATGTCCTGTTGATGAAACAGGCAGGAACTCGGTAATTCCTTCAACTATACCAAGTACAATTGACTTTAGAACAAATAGTAAAAAATCCATTTTCTCCTCCATACTTCCGCTGTACAATTCTATTTTATTGTGAATTGCAAAAAGTACTTTCTATACTTTATGGGAATAAATATATTTTATGAACCAAAAAACACAATCATTCGGGTAAGCCCCGGCAGGAGGCTTTGTCATCAGTGGAAGATGTCCTCATCGATGATATAATTATAGGGTACAAAACTGCCGGCGTTAAGTCAAGTTACAAAAAAGTAATTTTGAAAATAACGTTATTGTGTGTACCGGATTCATTTATGCCATCAGCCGGCGTTTGCATGTTAATGGTTTTATAAAGTTTACGACAGGTAAATTTGGTTTGTCTGATATAATTTTGGGTACAAATTATTATAGACACAACACCTTACTGAATGTACAATATCTTTTAGCAAGCGTCATTTTAGCACGGACATGGAGGTAGGTAAGTGTGAGACTCAGAAGAAAACCCTGGGCAAGGCCTGAATTGGCAGCAAGTCCTTTTTACATCGGCAATCCGCCCGAGATGAAGGGGAAATGGCGGGAGCTGTTTGATAACGGTAATCCCATGCATTTGGAACTCGGTTGCGGAAAAGGCGGATTTATTTCCAAAATTGCCGCTGCCAATCAACAGATAAACTTTATTGCGGTAGATATAAAAAGTGAAGTGCTTGCGCTTGCAAAGCGCAAGATCGAAGCTGAATATGCTGCCGCAGGGCTGACTGAAATCAATAATGTCAGGCTGATGTCACAAAACATCGAACTGATAGATAACATGCTGGCTCCCACCGATGTTATAGAAAAAATATATATCAATTTCTGCAATCCCTGGCCTAAGTCCCCGTATAAAAAAAAGAGGCTGACACACGGGAAGCAATTGACAAAATATAAGACTTTTTTAAAGTCCGGCTCTGAGATATGGTTTAAAACGGATAATGATGAACTTTTCAGGGAATCGGTTAAATATTTTGAAGAAAATGGGTTTATAATAAAGTATGCCACAGAAGATTTGCATGCCAGCGGCTTTACCGACAACGTTCCCACAGAACATGAAATAATGTTTTCAAAAGAGGGCATAAAAATAAAATTTCTTATAGCTGTATGCAGGAAAGAATAAAACGCTGACATTAATAATGGATATAGTTACTTACAATATCACAATATCAATATATAAACTACAAAACTACAAAATTGTTAAGGGATTGAGACATATGGAATTTTACAAACAAATATCGAAATATTATGACTATATCTTTCCTACGGGTGAGGACCAGGTAAAGTTTTTAAAGGAAGTAGCGGGCAATCCGCCGAAGACCTTACTGGATATAGCATGCGGGACCGGAGGGTATTCACTCGAGCTGGCGGCACAAGGCTACAATGTGACGGCTGTGGATCAGGATGCCGGAATGCTTGAACAGCTGGGCGGCAAAATGGACCGAACCGCAGGTTCACTGAATTTTCTGCAGGCTGATATGGTCAAGGTTGATGAAAAGCTGTCAACAAAATTTAACATGGCTTTTTGTATTGGCAATTCTTTGGTGCATCTTAAAGATTTACAGCAGATAAAAGAGTTTCTGGCAAATGTGAAAAAGGCCCTGGAAAATGACGGGAGCCTTGTGCTGCAGATTATAAATTTTGATAGAATATTGTTAAGAGAAATAAAAAGTCTGCCAACAGTAGAAAATAAAGATGCCGGACTTACCTTTGAAAGAAATTATGATTATAATAAGCAGGATAACAGAATAACCTTTAAAACGAGACTTACCGTGGAGGGAAAAAGTCTGGATAACGAGGTTACTCTATACCCGCTGCGGCAGGATGAACTGACAGAGGCTGTCAGCGAGGCCGGCTTTAAAAAGCAAAAGCTTTTTGCCGATTTTAACGGCAATGAATTTGATAAATATAATTCATTTATGCTGGTATTATGGGCCAGACAAAAATAAACCGGATTTCTATTATCCGAGTGTATGGAAAGTGAAGGATAAATTTGCATGAGCAGAATTGGTCAGGAGATAAATAAATTAAGACTGCAAAAGGGTTTGTCGGCAAAGCAGCTTGGAAAGGCCCTGGGAGTTACGGAAAGTTTTGTCCTTGATATAGAGTCGGGAAAAAAGATAATAAGCGATGATATGATAGGAAGGGTATCAAAAGCCCTGGATTTTGAGCTTGGCCCCATAGGTTTGTTTGCCTCGGAGGACAGCAATACCGGTAAGTATGCGGGAAATGTGAAAAACACAGTGAAACAAACTGTTGCAGGAAAAGTTCCGAATGCCGCTCCGCAGTCCAGGGTACCTCAAAACCAACCTGTACAGGAGGTTTGGGATGACGCTTTCGGAAACATTATGAAAACTGTTCCTGTATATGACTATAGAATGGACCGGTTAATCGAGAAAAAGCTTTTACCGATTGAAAAGAACAAGGTAGAGGGTTTTCAAAAGGAAAAAGTGTTCTATTTGAATATTGAAGATACCGATATGTCGGGCTTTAGGATTTTTAAGGGAGACAGAGCCCTTTCGGTATTGACGGGCGATATTGAAACGGATGGAATTTACTTTATCGAATATAATGAAAAAAGAGCAGTCAGGCAGGTGAAAAGGCTTCAAGCCGATAAACTCCTGCTGGTAAGTAATAAGGGAACTCTGGTCACCGAAACGATCAGCACAAAAAGTATAAAAGTTATTGCCAGACTGGTCAAGCTTGAAATATCACTTTAGTTACTGGTTGTATATGAAGGAGTACATATGCAGAAGCTTGTTAAATCCCGTTCAGGAACAATTGGATTACCACCCGGGACTCTTGTCCACATCGGAGAAAAAAAACGTGAAACCACATTAATGACTCTGATAGATTATGATGAGGAAAGTTTTGAGCAAAGGCAGATAGACTCAAAAGTACTGGAAAAGCTTCAGAACAGGGAAGCAGGTATAAGATGGCTGAATGTTGAAGGTTTAAGCGATTTAAATGCGCTTGAGACCGTAGGCAGGATATTCAATCTGCATCCGCTCATTTTGGAGGATATCTTAAACACCGATCAGAGGCCCAGGATAGACATTAATGATGAATATATCTATATTTCAGCCAAAATGCTATTTTACCATACGGATGTCGGAGAATTCGAAATAGATCAGGTGAGCTTCATACTTGGGAAAAATTACGTAATATCTATTTCAGAAAAGGACACAGATGTGTTTGAACCGGTTATAAAAAGGCTGAAGCAGGGGATGAGCCGTTTCAGGAAACTGGGGGCCGATTACCTTGTTTACAGTCTGCTGGATGTAATTGTGGATAATTATTTTGCTGTACTGGAAGTGTTTGGTGAACAGGTAGAAACAGTTGAGGACGAAATGGTTGTCAGGACGAACAGGCAGACTCTGGGAACCATTCACAAGCTGAAAAGACAGATATTGTTCCTGCACAAGTCCGTATGGCCTTTGAGAGAAGTACTTTCCTTCCTGGAGCGCGGTGAAAGCATGCTGGTGCAGGAGACCACCGAAATATATATACGTGATCTTTACGATCATATTGTGCAGGTCATGGACACTACCGAAACTCTCAGGGATATTTTATCAAGCATGCTTGATGTATACCTTTCCAGCAGCAGTAACAGAATGAATGAAATAATGAAGGTCCTTACCATAATCTCTACGGTATTTATGCCGCTTTCCTTTATAGTGGGTGTATACGGAATGAATCTTAAAAATATGCCTGAGTTGAACTGGCCCTGGATGTACCCTGTTTTATGGATGGTTATGGTGGGTGTATCCGTATTTATGCTGATGTATTTTAAAAGGAAAAAGTGGTGGTAACTTCAAGGCTGGCCCGATACCAGCTTTTTGTTTTTCAGACCGGTTTTGATTCCTCAAACAATTAAAGTGACAATAGGGATAATTATCTGGAAGGGTAGGCATAAAACTGATAGATGTTAAAAAGATGTTTTAAAATTCATTTTCTTGGTATATAATATAAATGCAAATGATTCTCATTTGCGCTATTTATATTAGGAGGTTGGTTTTGATTATAAAGAAAAGCATGAGGACAGGATTTACAAAGAGGCTGACAGCGTTGATTTTAGCTGTTATGAGCATGTTGAGCATAATTGCCCTTACCGGCTGTACGGCGGAGGAAAACAAAAAAAACGGTGATAATACTTTCACCATAGTTACATCATTTTATCCGATTTACGTTTTTACAAAAAATGTAATAGGTGATATACCGGGTGTCGAGCTTATTAATATGACCGAGCCGCAGACCGGCTGCCTTCACGATTACCAATTGATACCCGCAGACCTGAAGACTCTGGAAAAGGCTGATGCCTTTGTAATAAACGGTGCAGGAATGGAAGCCTTTATGGACAAGGTTATCAGGCAGCAGCCGGATTTGGACATAATTGAGGCTTCAAAGGGTATTGAATTGTTAAAGGATGACAATGGCGAGGAAAATCCACACGTGTGGGTCAGTATATCAGGTGCCGTCACCGAGGTGAAAAATATCGCTGAAGGGCTGGCAGCTTCCGATACAAAAAATGCTGCCGCTTACAGGGAAAATGCAGACAGGTATGCAAAGCTGCTTGAACAGCAAAGGGAAAAGATGCACCAGCAGTTGGACGGCTTTAAAAACAAGGATATAGTGACCTTCCATGAAGCATTTCCATACTTTGCAAAAGAGTTTGGCTTGAATATTGTTTCAGTTGTGGAGAGAGAGCCCGGAACAGAGCCAAGTGCAGGAGAGCTTGCAGGGCTGATTGATAAAATCAGGGATACAAAGGTAAAGGTTCTTTTTGCAGAACCACAGTATTCGCAAAAATCAGCCGAGTCAATTGCAAAAGAAACAGGGGCGAAGGTATATATGCTTGATCCGGTTGCTACAGGAGTAAAAGATGCTCCGGCAGACAGCTATATGAAAGCAATGGACCAAAATCTCAAGGTACTGGTAGAGGCTTTCAGCCAGAATCAATAATGTGTAATGAATATTGATACAGTGCTCCCGTACTAACTACAAAAAATGGATAGTTCACAAATCACATGACTGAATTTTGTACTTTTTCCTATAAAAAACTGCTTTGGTCCTCATCGTTTGGCCCAAAGCAGTTTTTTTATTTCCAGTATTGTTCTGCGGCACGGATCAACAGACTTTCCTATTCCGCCATTTTCTTAAGCTTTGCATATTTCTCCCGGGCATGTTCTTCAGCCTTGCCGAACAATTCTTCGGCCTCATCAGGGAACTGCTTTGCAAGAGAAGAGTACCTGACCTGGTTCATCAGGAAATCTCTGAAGCTTGACTTCGGTTCTTTCGAATCAAGGCTGAAGGGGTTCTTGCCCTCCGGCTTGAGATCGGGATTGTATCTGAAAAGGTGCCAGTAGCCTGAAGCAACCGCATCTGCCGAGTTTGCTATACTTCTTCCCATACCGTCCTTAATGCCGTGGCTGATACAGGGAGCATAGGCGATAATAATTGACGGGCCCTTATAGGCTTCTGCTTCAGCAATTGCCTTAAGCAGCTGATTCCTGTCTGCTCCTATTCCAACCTGTGCAACATAAACATTGCCATAAGTTATCATCTGAGCTGCCAAATCCTTTTTTGCGGCTTTCTTTCCTGAGGAAGCAAACTTCGCGATTGCTGAAGTCGGAGTCGCCTTTGAGGCCTGACCGCCGGTATTTGAGTAAATTTCTGTATCAAAGACCAGAACGTTGACATCGTCACCTGAGGCAAGCACGTGGTCAAGTCCGCCATAGCCGATATCATATGCCCAGCCGTCACCGCCCACAATCCATACCGAACGCTTAACCAGGTAGTCCTGTTTTTCCAAAAGTTCGGCTATCAGCTGTGTCTGAACCTGATCTTTTGGCGTATAGGCCTTAATTGCCTCAAGAAGCTCTTCGCTGGCACCCTTTGAAGCCGCGCCGTCCTCAACGCTCTCTGTCCATGCGGTTAGCGCTGCCTTCAGACTGTCATCCACATCGGTACCGGCAAGCTGGAGGGCTATGTCCCGGATACGCTCTCTTATCTGCTTGATGCCAAGGTACATACCATAACCGAATTCGGCATTATCCTCAAAAAGTGAGTTGGCCCAGGCAGGACCCTTGCCTTCATTATTTACGGTATATGAGCTTGTCGGGTAGGAGGCCCCCCATATGGATGAGCAGCCCGTAGCATTGGCAATCATCATACGGTCACCGAAAAGCTGTGTTACAAGCTTAATGTAGGGTGTTTCACCGCAGCCTGCACAAGCCCCGGAAAATTCCATCAGAGGCTTTCTGAACTGACTGTCCTTGATTGTCTTGTTGCCAAAGTTTCCGCCCTTGTATGATATTTTGTTGGTAGCAAAATCATAGTTGGGTATTTCATTTTCCGTTTGAGTGCTGAGCTTTTTCATAACCAGTGCCTTCGGTTTGGCAGGACATACATCGGCACAGTTTCCGCAGCCTGTGCAATCCATAGGACTTATTTGTATTTTGAACTGGTAGTCTTCCATTCCTTTTCCTACAGCCTGTTTGGTTATAAAGCTCTCAGGCGCATCTGCCAGCTCAGCCTTTGTTGCAAGAACAGGCCTGATAACTGCGTGCGGGCATACAAGTGAACAAATATTGCATTGAATACAGGTATCGTGGTTCCATTCCGGAACATTGACAGCTATGCCGCGCTTTTCATAAGCCGAGGTACCATTGGGAAGAGTACCGTCTTCCAGCTCTACAAAGGCACTTACAGGAAGGTCTTCACCCCTCATGGCATTTATGGGACGAAGCATGTTTTTGATGAAATCAGGCTCGTCGAGAGTTGGCTGTGCCGAATCCTGAGCATCTTTCCAGGATTCGGGTACATTGATTTTGACTACGGAACCTATACCCTTGTCAATTGCCTCCTGATTGATTTTTACGACATTTTCGCCTTTCTTCCCATAGGTTTTGACAACCCCTTCCTTGAGATAACGGACAGCATCATCCAACGGTATAATGTCGGCCAGTTTGAAGAAGGCAGCCTGCATAATCATATTGATCCTGTTTCCAAGACCTATATTCTCGGCAATCGAATATGCGTTGACAGTATAGAACTGCACATTGTTCCTGGCGATCTGACGTTTTATTTCAGCAGGGAGATGCTCTTCAAGTTCCTTTTCATCCCACAGACAGTTCAGTACGAAGGTACCTCCGTTTTTAATGCCTTTCAGCAGGTCATACTGGTTTACATACGATTGATTGTGACAGGCAATGTAATCTGCTTCGTGAACGAGATAGGCAGATTTTATGGGCTGGTCGCCAAATCTCAGATGGGACATGGTAACACCGCCGGATTTCTTTGAATCATATGCAAAATAAGCCTGAACATATTTGTCGGTATGATCGCCGATAATTTTTATTGCCTGCTTGTTCGCACCTACGGTACCGTCAGAACCAAGTCCCCAGAAAAGGCTTTTGAAGGTTGATTTGGGAGTGGCATTGATGTGCTCGTTGATGTTGAGAGATGTGTTTGTTACATCATCTACTATACCGATAGTAAATCTGTCCCGGGGACTTGGCTGGTTCAGATTGTCATAAACAGCCTTTATATGAGCCGGAGTGGTATCCTTTGAAGCCAGACCGAAACGTCCTCCAACAATTAACGGAGCATTTTCCATTCCGTAATAGGCAGCTTTTACATCAAGGTAAAGCGGCTCACCTATTGCGCCAGGTTCCTTGGTTCTGTCCAGAACAGCTATTTTTTTAACTGTCTTGGGAATTACCTTTAACAAATGCTTGATTGAGAACGGTCTGTACAAATGAACCTTTACAAGTCCGTATTTTTCCCCGCTGCCGTTCAGATAATCAATGGTTTCTTCAATTACATCAGTGATGGAACCCATTGCTATTATAATGTTTTCAGCATCGGAAGCGCCGTAATAATCAAAAAGACCATGTTTTCTTCCTGTAAGCTCTCCGACTTTGTCCATATATTCTTCTACAACGTTAACTATATTGTCGTAGTACGGATTTGAAGCTTCTCTGTTCTGGAAATATACATCCGGATTTTGAGCAGTACCTCTGGTAACAGGATGATTGGGCGACAAAGCCCTGTTCCTGAACTCCTTCACGGCCTGGTAATCTATCAGGCTTGCCAGATCATCATATTCCAGAGCCTCTACTTTTTGTATTTCGTGGGAAGTTCTGAAACCGTCAAAGAAATGCAGGAAAGGAAGCCGTCCCTTGATTGCCGCCAGATGTGCGACCGGAGCTATATCCATAATTTCCTGAACCGAACCCGAAGCAAGCATAACCACACCTGTCTGTCTGGCGGCCATTACATCCTGATGATCTCCGAATATTGACAGGGCCTGGGTTGCTATAGCTCTGGCACTGACGTGAAAAACAGCAGGCAGTAATTCTCCTGCTACCTTATACATGTTCGGAATCATCAATAACAGTCCCTGGGAAGCTGTAAAGGTGGTTGTCAAAGCTCCTGCCTGCAGCGAACCGTGCAGTGTTCCGGCTGCCCCCGCTTCCGATTGCATTTCTACAACACGGACCTTTTGTCCGAATATATTCTTTCTGCCTTTGGCAGACCATTCATCTACTGATTCTGCCATATTGGACGATGGTGTAATAGGATAAATGGCAGCCACGTCGGTATATGCATAGGAAACATAAGCAGCAGCTGTATTACCATCCACCGTCATTTTAATTTTTGACATTAAAAAATCACCCCGCTATTTTATTTTTTCCTTAAAGTCTACTACCGTTATCTACCCATTTTTTGGCTTCTGAAACTCCCTCTTCATCAGGGATAATGACATCAGTGTGTTTCTGCTTTGTTTTCTCCATGGTCCATGCGGCAGTGCCCTCATTATCCGTAGGCCTGTATGCTGTCAGGCGCCTGTTGTCATGTCCGTCAAGCTGTGCATCTTTTTTACCCATAATTTACCTCCATATATCGTTATTTTTTGGTCATTTCTTAGTTTTTCTTATTTGAGGTTATTTATTCTACATACTTATATTGATGCAAATAATTGCCATTAATATCATATAAAATAGAAAATCAAGAAAAAGAAATAAAGATCATTAAATCATTTCTCAGGGTTTTATATGATATAAAAAATGGCCATGTTATACTATAATGTCATTATTACCAAAGTCAATTATTGTCGTTCATAAAGGAGCATTTATGTTAATAAGGCGTAAAAGTATTGCTTTCAAATACCTGTCGGCTTTTATTCTGATCCTTGTGCTGCCAACAATTCTTATAGGCTTTTTTATAAAAGATGTGTACATGGACAATTTGATTGCCAATTCATCGCAATCACTTATGCAGGCCCTGAGACAAATTGCCATCGGTGTCAATAATGAGGTCACAAGGATATCACTGATTGCATCTACCATCTCAAACGACGACGGGATTATGGACCTGTTGAAAGTCTGGAACAGCTCTGATGACAGCAGTGAAAAGTTTGATGCATCCGAACAGATTGATTCAAAACTTAACTACATATTAAATAATTCCGGGCAGGTAGAGACAATTATTTTCTTTTTTAACGGCTCGGGAATGTATACCTATAAAAATGAACCCATAATATCATCGGATAAAATAAAAAATATGGATTGGTACAAAGAGTCTCTGAATAATAAAGGGAAGGTAAGAATTCATGGAACGTTAAAAAGCTTTACATATAATTCTCTGCATCAGTATGTAATTTCTGCTTCCTTCAGCCCTTCAGCACCCGGAGGAAAAGGGGTCAATGCAATATATTTTGCTTTTCGGATAGACAATCTTAACAGCTTCTACTCGGGAATAAAAATTGCAAACAAAGGTCAGATGCTGGTTGTGGATAATAAAAACCTGATCCTGGCTTCCAGTAACAGCAGCAATATAGGAAGGGATATCAAGGAAATAGGTTTTTTGAACAATGCTGTGCCCGATGGCTCAAATATAATGCTGTTAAAGGGGGAGCGGGCACTTGTTTCCTCCGAAACAATACAAAAAATCGGGTGGAAAGTTATCAATATTACTCCCTACAGGGAACTGACCGAAGAGGTTGAGAAGGCCTCCAGAGTTGTAATTATTATGATTATGGCATTGCTGGCCTTGTTCCTGGTCTTTTCACTGACATTTTTCAGAGAAATTATTCTGCCTGTAAACAATTTAATCAGGAAAATGAAAAATGTTGAAAAGGGCAATTTTGATGAAGCTATTGAAATCAAAAGGAACGATGAACTTTACCAGCTGGGTGAGTCCTTTAACACAATGGTAAGGCAGGTCAAAAAGCTGATAATCGAAAGAGATTTAAAGGAACGCCAGAGAAACCAGGCAGAGATTGAGACACTTCAATCCCAGATAAACCCGCACTTTCTTTCGAATACTCTGAATTCCATCCGTCTGATGGCAATGATCGCCAGGGTGGACAGTATAAAAAATATGACCGATGCATTGATAAAGCTTCTTCAGGCATCCTTTGCCAAGCAGGGCAAGTATATTTCAATAGCTGAAGAGCTTGAAAACCTGAACAGTTACCTTCACATTATGAAAGTAAGATTCGGTGATAGATTTGATGTATGTTTTGAGATTGAAGAGGGTTTAAAGGAATACTGCGTTCTGAGGCTTATCCTTCAGCCCATAGTTGAAAATTCCATATTGCATGGAGTGAGTGAACTGGATAGGAAAGGCTTGATTAAAATAAAGGGGTATAAGGACGGACATAATGTCCTTTTCGAAGTAGAGGATAACGGAGTGGGTATGACTAAAGACCGGATTGAACGTCTGTTATCGGAGGATGAATGCAATCCGAAAGGGTTTAGCAAAATAGGCATAAAAAATGTCGATCAGCGTATAAAGCTTAATCATGGGAAGGATTACGGACTTAAAATCGACAGCAGATATGGCGGGTATACCAGAATAACCATTCAGCTGCCTGCTGCCGTTAAAAAAGAAGGGGAACTGACTTATGTATAAAATATTGCTTGTAGAAGATGAACCCATAGTCAGGCTGGCTATAAAATCACTTGTCAACTGGAAAGAGAAGGGTTTTTTAATGGAGTTTGAAGCAGCAAACGGCAAACAGGCTTTAAATATACTGGAAGAGAATCCCGATATTGATATTATTGTTACCGACATAAATATGCCCGTTATGGATGGGCTGGAATTTATAGCGAATGTGGCGAAAAGCGGATTATCCCCTGAAATTATCGTCCTCAGTGCTTACAATGATTATGATTGGGTCAGGAAAGCCTTCAGGCTGGGTGTTAACGATTATATTCTAAAGACCGAAATGGAGCCGGAAGGTATTCTGGAAACAGTTAAGGATGTTGCTGCTAAAATCGAAAAAAGAAAAAAGTCAGCCGGACCTATAAACTCAACCGGTGAATTCCAGGATATACGGTTTCAGAAAGATAAGAAACTGACCGAACTTCTGGAGACGGGAAGTATTGAAGGTCTATACAGGGATAATTCTTATGACCGTCTGAATTTAAAAAGAAAGGCCATGGCAATATGTTATTTATGGATAGATGACTACGAAACCGTGAAGGAAAGATATATCAGAAATTCACTCAAGGCATTTACGCAATCCGTATTTAACTCCATAGACCAAATCCTTAATGAAACCAATTCCGGAGAAGTGCTCTGCCAGTCTCCCGAGGAGTATATACTTTTTCTGTCTTTTGAGGAGGCCAGCAGGAAGCAGATCAGAAACAGGCTTGTGGATGTAATCGGCAGGATACAATACTCGCTGCGGAATTATGTCAATATCAGTGTATCTGTTGGCATCAGTGAGACAAGAGGCCATAGAGGACCCATAAACGACCTTTTCGAACAGGCACGCCAAAATGTAAAGTTCAGATTTATAGTAGGAAAAGGCAAGATGATCTTTCCTGAAACAGTAAATACAATTTTATGGAGAAATAATGAAAATTCCGGAACCCATAAGTGTGAAGCCAGAAAGGAAACCATACTGGGAAAAGAGGCTGATTTTCTCAGAGCTCTCGGCTCTGCCGATGAGGAAGCCGCCGGGGCGGAGCTGGAAAAGCTTTTGGCAGTTATCAGGCTTAACGGCAACAGCAGCATTGAAAAAATATATTCCTGCTACATGGAATTGATTTTTGTAACCATAAGCTATTTAAATAAGATAGGAAAAGAGACCGAGGAGATTTTCGGGACTGAGGTTGATTTCTATGAAAAAATATTGAGATTTGAGACCCAGGATGAAATAGATATATGGATCAGAAACATGATCTCCTGGATTGTGATTTTCCTGAAGGAAGGTAAAACTTCAAAACAAAACAGAGCGGTTTCAAATGCCAGACACTTTATACAGATGAATTATCCCAACCCGGCATTTTCTTTAAAGATGGTAAGTGATTATGTTGAATTGAGTGAAAGTCATTTCAGCACTATTTTCGCAAAAGAGATGGGACAGACATTTATTGATTACCTGACAGGTATAAGAATAGAAAAGGCAAAGGAGCTTATTTCAACAACAAATCTGAAGTTATATGAGGTTTGTGATAGGGTCGGATACACAAATGCGGAGCATTTCAGCCGCATTTTCAAGAAACCGTGGGCTGCAGCCCCAAGGATTATTTATAAAATAAAACATCAAATAATCAAAAGAATAATCATTAAATGCGGCTTGGGCAGCGATTATAATTGAAGATACAAGATAACCTTAAGGCATATTAAAAGGTCGTTTTATTATTTAATCATGCCTAAATAAAGGTTAAGTATAATTCAGGGAGGTTTTATGATGAAAACTAATGGTTTGAAAAGACATCTATCCATGGCTTTGGCAGTATGCTTCATCTCTGCTTCGGTACTTGCGGGATGCGGAAGCAGTGCTGAAAAAACAGCCGGGTCAACAGCTGCCGCCGGTTCCACCCAGACAGTTTCGGGTGAAACTGCAAAAGCCGCACCGGAAGAACCTGTTACAATCAAGTACATGGTATTCTCAACCGAGGCAAATGATGCTTATACCAAATTGGATCTAACCGGCTCGTTTAAAAAGGTAAAGCCTAACATCACAGTTGAAATTGAGAAGGTAAAAGATTCCGGTGAGTTTGAAAACGCCCTTAAAATCAGAAAAGCTGCAAATGAATTGCCTGATATCATGCCAATGAAGGCATACATGCTTGCCGACTTCAAAGATGCCCTGGCGCCGTTGAATGATATTGAGGCTGCAAAAAATAACCAGTATGCAGAAAAGTTTGCAATAGACGGAAATATTCTGGGTGTGCCGGAATGTATGTTCAACGAGTTTGTCTGGTACAAGAAAAGTATTTTCAAGGAATATAATTTACAGGTTCCCAGGACATGGGATGAATTTATAAATGCCTGCAACACCATCAAAGCAGGCGGAAAATACATACCCATACTTATGGGCGGTAAGGATGCATGGCCCGATTATCCTTTCAATGAATATATGCCGGCCCTGGAAGCCAACGACGGCGCTCTTTGGAACGCAATGGCAACACAGGATGAACCTTTTGCAAAGGATAATCCCTTCTATACCGCATATTCAAAGATTCAGCAGCTGTACGACGCAAAACCGTTCGGCAGTGACCCTCTTGGGGCAGGTTTTGACCAGGTAAAAACCATGTTCGGCTCAAAGGGTGCCATGATAGCTGCAGGTGCATGGTTCCTGGGTGATGCAAAAAAAGCGATTGCCGATTCCGGCGATATAGGTACCTTCTTCCTGCCGGTCAGGAACAGTGCAGCAGACAAGCTTAATACCATAACCACAGTTGACGGCTTCTTTGCAACACCTAAGGACGGCAAAAATCTTGATGCCTCCAAGGAATTTATAAACTTCCTGTTCAGCAAGGATTTCTATACAACATATATGAAGGACAGAGGACTTGTTTCTGTTGTCAGGGATTTAAAGGTTGAACTTGATCCTGTGCTTCAACAGGCCTATGATGCCGAACCGGAGGTGAATTTTGTAGTTTATGACGGAGGCAATTCGGAGTTCCAGAGGATTCAGGCTGCTACAAAGTTTGATGTTAAAAAAATGGGACAGGAAATGATGGCCGGCAAGAGTCTCGGCAAGATGATGGAAGACCTTAATAAGAGCTGGAAAGCTGCCAGAGCAAGTAAATAAATTGACTCGATAATTGTTGAAAGGCGGCGCATTGAGCCGCCTTTTATTAACCACTAAGGGAGATGATAGCACCTATGAGCACCTTGGCTGTTCAAAAAAGGATATTTATTATTTGCTTTCTAATTATACCGGTTATATTATTGCTGTTATTTGTGGTATATCCTGCAGCACAACTTTTTATAAACAGTTTAACCAGTTGGGATGGAATAAGTGCTGCAAAAGAATTTATCGGATTAAAAAACTATAAGGAAATGATATTTAATTCCTCTGATGTATGGGTATCGTTAAAAAATAACGGAATATACTTCATTGTACACTTGCTGTTTATACCGCTGGAGCTTATGATTGCCATAATATTGGACAGCAAAATAAAGGCAAAGAATTTTTTTAAGACTATAACCTTTCTGCCGTATGTTATTAACGGGGTTGCAATAGCTTATGCATTTTCGTTTTTCTACAGTCCTTATAACGGTGCATTGAATGAAATTCTCAAAGCCCTTGGGATGGGTTGGGCACAGCAAAATTGGTTAAGCAACGAAAAGATAGTCAACTTTTCTCTGGTGGCCATTTCCCTGTGGAAATTCTCCGGATTCCATGTAGTTCTTTTTCTTGCCGGACTGCAATCAATACCCGGAGATATTCTGGAAGCGGCGGTAATAGACGGAGCCGGTGCATTTCAGAAATACACCAGAATAATAGTACCCAGTATAGCTCTGGTTATAGATTTTGTGCTTTTCCATAACATGAGAGGAGCTTTGCAGGTATTTGACATTCCCTTTCTGGTTACGCAGGGAGGGCCTGGTTATGCAAGCAGCACATTCACCCTTTATACCATAGACACGGCGTTTGCCTATAACAACTTCGGTATGGCTTCGTCCATGGGTGTTACTTTATTAATAATGATAATACTGTTGAGCGGGATACAAAAAGGTCTGTTTAAGAAGCTGGGAAGAGGTTAGATTAAAAGACACAAGTCCCGAAGGCTGGTGGGAGGCTAAGCTATGAAACTTGAAAAATCCGCAGGTACGATAAGCCCCTTTATTATAAAAAGAAAACCTGACCGTATAACTAATTTTCTCAGTTACATTATAATGGGCATCATTACTGTAATTGTATTTCTTCCCATTGTAATTACAGTGTTTGCATCCTTTAAGACTTCCAGTCAAATAGGTGCGGATTTCCCGTTGAAAATTCCGTCCTTTACATATGTGGAAAACTATTTGACTGTATTTGCAAAAGGAAAAATTTTGCTGGGCTTTAGAAATTCGGTTTTAATTGTATGTATAAGCATACTTTTAAATACATTTCTGGGATCGATGACAGCTTTTACCTTGAACCGATTCAATTTTAAATTTAAGAAAATAATTATGGCTCTGTTTGTAATAGGTATGGTCATCCCCGTGTATGTTACTGAAATAGCCAGATTTCCCCTGCTCCATTCAATGGGAGTATACAATACCATATTTGCACCCATTATAATCTACGCTGCAACAGACCTTATGCAGATATATATCTATACTCAGTTTGTTGAAAAGATTTCGGTTTCGCTGGATGAAAGTGCAATGCTGGACGGTTGTTCGTATTTCGGTATTTTCTTCAAAATAATATTCCCGCTGCTGCTGCCTGCTACGGCAACTCTGGGCATTATAAAAGCAGTTGATATAATGAATGACATGTATATTCCATATTTATACATGCCCTCAAGCAAATTGAGAACAATGACGACTACCCTGATGGATTTCAGCAGTTCCAGATCGGGGTCCTGGGAGATACTTAGTGCCGCCATTATTGTTGTACTAGTTCCCACAGTTCTGATTTATGTAGTATTTCAGAAGTTTATATTTGCGGGAATCGTTGCCGGTGCGGTAAAGGAGTAAAATAATATTTGCCGGCTGTATATAAATATGCCTAGGAACTGTGGATTTTCCTGAATTCAAGGGGTGAACAGCCTTCATATTCCTTAAAGGTAGCGCAGAAATAACTTGTATCGTTATAACCGACCATTGCTGCGACTGCCTTGACCGGATAGTATTCCTGATTCAGCAGGAGTTCCTTTGCACATTTGAGCCGGTAGCGGGTCACATACTCAAAGGGCCGCATATTGTAAGTCTGCTTGAACAGCCTGCACAAATGCTGGGGAGTAACGTTTATTCCTGAGGACATTTCCTCCAGAGTAATGCAGTCTCTGTAATGTTTTTCTATATAGCCGATGACAGTCTGCAGCTGATTTTTAATGAGGGGCTTCTCATGGAAAGCGTTTTGGCTGATGCTTTTTCTTAAATGTATAAGGAATTCGTAAAGAAGCACCGAGGATATATGATTGCTGTATAAATCCTGTACAGCTGCGGTTTGGAAGATTTTGTCAAGATGGGCTTCCACGGTCTGCTGGCTGCTGAGGCTGAATATGTTCCAATCTCCATGGAAAATGTAATTGCACAGTCCGTTGACGGCATAGCCTTCAAACGTTATCCAGTATGTTTTCCAGGGTTTCTTTGTAGAAAAATATTCATGACCTGTACCGGGTTTGAAAAAAACGCCTGTCCCCGGGCCCAGGGTAAATTCTCTGCCATTTATAAGAATTTTTCCTTCACCGGAGGAACTATGCAGATAGTGGAATTCAGGGTGGCCGTCGGGCCTTTGAATATGCTCCTGTTCATATTGAATTCCCACACTTTTCAGATAGAAGGGAAGTCTGCTGTCATTTTCAGATATAATAGGAAAAACCAAAGGGCTCATTCTTAAACTCCAATGTTAATATAGTTATATTATATATTAATATTCTCTGATTTATTAAGTAATAACCAGGATGTATACTAATAATATAATTATATTTTAGCATGGAGTTATTATCAAGGAGGAAATAGTTATGTTTAATTTTCCGGGAATCATGTACGGAGGGGATTATAATCCTGACCAATGGCCAGAAGAAATATGGGAAGAGGATATGAGGCTTTTTAAAAAAGCCGGAATAAATATTATAACCCTGCCTGTTTTCAGCTGGGCCAAACTTCAGTCCGACGAACAGACCTATAATTTCGGATGGCTGGACAGGATCATGGACCTGGCAGCCCAGAATAATATGAAGGTTTGCCTTGCCACCTCAACAGCAGCTCAACCTGCGTGGATGTCAAAAAAATACCCTGAAATACTTCCTGTTGATATTAACGGTCATAAAAGGACCCATGGAGGAAGAGTTAATTTCTGTCCGAACAGTAAAATTTACAGAAAGTATTCAGTGACTCTTGCTGCAAAACTGGCTGAGAGATACAAGGAGCACGAGGCCTTAATGATCTGGCATATTGGAAATGAATACGGAAATTACTGTTACTGCCAACACTGTGCAGAGGAGTTCAGAGCATGGTTGAAAGCAAGGTACAGTACCATAGATGAATTGAACAGAAGCTGGAATATGAGTTTTTGGGGCCATACCGTATATGATTGGGATGAAATTGTTCCGCCTTCATACCTGAACGAAATGTTCAAGGATAGCTGGGGAGGTTATCCCAGGGATTACACATGTTTTCAGGGCATTTCGCTGGATTACAACCGATTTATGTCGGATTCGGTCCTGGATTGCTACAGGGGAGAAGTGGAAGCTATAAGGAAGATAACTCCGGACATTCCCATTACCACAAACCTGATGGGAACCTTCAAACCGCTGGATTATTTCAAGTGGGCTGAAGAAATGGATATAGTGTCCTGGGACAATTACCCGTCAATGACTGATCCAATGAGTAATATTGCGCTCAGACACGACCTTATGAGAAGTTTGAAAGGCGGCAAACCTTTTATGCTGATGGAGCAGACTCCAAGTCAGCAGAACTGGCAGCCCTTCAACAGTTTAAAAAGGCCGGGGGTTATGAGACTTTGGAGCTATCAGGCCATGGCACACGGGGCGGATACAATAATGTTCTTCCAGCTGAGGCGTTCCTTTGGTGCCTGCGAAAAATATCACGGTGCGGTAATCGAACATGTGGGACACGAGAATACAAGAGTATTCAAAGAGTGTGCACAGCTCGGAGAAGAGCTTGAAAAACTGGGAGATAAGCTGATCGGCTCCAGATTGAAAGCACGGGTCGCCATACTTTTTGACTGGGACAACTGGTGGGCTGTGGAGTTTTCAAGCGGACCAACCATATCTCTTAGATATATAGAACAGATTGAGAAATATTACAAGGCTTTTTATAATATGAATGTAGCGGTTGATTTTGTTAAACCGGATGCCGACCTGACAGGATACAAGGTAGTGGTAGCACCCGTTCTGTATATGGTGAAACCTGGCGTTTCGGATAATATAACCCGGTTTGTTGAAAATGGCGGAACTTTTGCAGCAACTTTCTTCAGTGGTATAGTAAATGAAAATGATCTGGTAACTCTTGGAGGTTATCCGGGAGAATTGAGAAAAGTACTTGGGATTTGGGCTGAGGAAATTGATGCATTATTGCCTGAAGCGAAAAACAGCATAGTTGTAAAGGCGCCTTTTGGTGAAGTAAGCGGCACCTATGACTGCGGGGTGCTCTGTGATCTGATACATCTTGAAACCGCACGTGAGCTGGCTGTCTATGGGAAGGATTTCTATGCGGGAATGCCTGCGCTGACAGAAAACAGACTGGGCAGGGGAAAGGCATATTACATTGCTACCGACCCTGAACAGTGTTTTATAAACGGCTTTTTCAGACAAATTTGCCTGGACAGCGGAATCCGTTCCACACTGGATGCAGTTGAAGGTATTGAAATTACAGAGAGATTTAAAGATGCTTTCAAGTACACATTTATACTTAATCATAATTCACACCCGGTGAGTGTGGATCTCCGGGATGGACATTATCATGAACTTATTACCGGAAGGGTTCTGGAAGAAGCTGTGGTGCTGGAGGCCAAAGGTGTGGCAATACTGGAAAGCAGTAGCAGATAATTCATATAACCGGAAGGGGGTGCCTCAAAACGCATCTCTGAAATTGCAGGTGAAACACAAGTGTTTTTGCTGGCAAATCGGCAGGACGCCGATTTGGGCAGCAACCCAAACAGGCTGTTAAGTGTTCTGCAGCATGCCCTTTTCAGGTTGGAATTTCTTACTCGCGGGTGTCAAAGGATGAGACACCGCCTCTTATAATGCCGCGTCTGATCCTTAGATTTTCTATATTACGGATGCAAACTCCAAAGCATTTGCTTTCAATGGCACCCCCGTCAATCGTTACCTCGGGGCCATATAATTCATTCCAGCTATACAGGGAGCAATAGGCTTTAATGGTTCCGCCGTAAAGATTTAGAGAGCCTGACTTGTAAAAGTAGATACCTATTCCGTTGGAATAGGTATTTTCAATAAGCCCGCTTCTTGACAGACTGGAGTCCAAAACGGTCAGTGAACCTTCCAGATATATGGTGCCGTCACCGTTATAACTGCTGATGTTATAACCAGCCAGGTCAAGAACTATATTTTGGTTTTGGCAGATATAAATGTTTCTGTTAAACAATTTTATATCTGAATGTAATGTAATTAATGTTTCTTTTGAACTTACTACAGAATTTAAGGCCTCCTGAAGTGTAGTATAATATACACCATTGACCGATACCTGTTTGGTACTTCTCAAAGCGTTAAAAGTCTCCTGAAGTGTAGTATAATATACACTATTGACAGAGAACTGTTTTGAACTCTTTAATTTAAAAGTTGTTATTGTTGATACTTTAGTTCTGAGCTTATAGTCTGTCTTAAAATTAAATCCCTTTTTATTCATGAAGTATCTCGCCTCTTTTGATATAATTTTAAACTATAATTACTTAACTACTTTTATAAAATTATTTAAATTTTA
>JAEVZU010000318.1 GCA_023392075.1 Bacillota bacterium
TTTTAATGGGTTTTGTTTGTTGATTTATATAAATTTTCTCTCCGGCTTGATAAAATGTAAGTACGACCAAACATCTTAGTACCAGAAACCGGAGGGAAAATCTATGTCTACTAAATACTTTTCTCAGCTTTCTTTAGCTGAACATTTTCAAGATTGCAGAAGTTTCTTAGAATCTGATACTCCTACATTCTTTGAGCTTTTGAAAAAACATATCAACTTGTTTGATTTTATCCCTAATAGCTTTTATACTGCCTTCTATAAGTCTTTAGGCCGCAATCGGGATTACCCGTTACATGGTTTTGTAGCTTCTCTTCTTTTGCAGAAGATTTTTTCTATTCCTTCTGACAGTCTGCTCATTATCTTTCTTTCTCTTTGCAAGGAACTGCGCGAATTCTGTGGCTTTACCAAAGTTCCTGATGCCTCAAAATTTACTCGCTTCAAACAGTATTTTTTGCCTTACCTTGAGCAGATGTTTTCTGCCTTGGTTGATTATACTGAACCAATCTGCATGGAGATTGATTCTGCTCGTGCTTCTATTATTACTTTTGATACCACTGGCATTGAACTTTACGTTAAAGAGAATAACCCCAAAACCGTTAATGCTCTAATTAAAAAGTTGAAAACCTTTTACAAAAACAATCCTAATGTTGACCCTTACAAAATGGCCTATGGGCTTATGCCAACTCAAGCAGAAGCTTCCTCTGATGCCAAGCAGATGTACATAAACGGACACTTCTGTTATGCGGATAAACTCTCTATCATTACAAATGGTCTAGGTATTATCCGTCATATTGCCTTCTTGGATGATGAATTTAAAAGTCAACACCCCGATATCATCGTTGACAAGAAAACTGATTCACCGGATGAAGATAAATCTATCGGTGATTCTTCAGCACTCAAGCCGGTATTGGATGATTTCTTTTTCCTGCATCCTGACGTAAAACCTCAGACTTTTCTTGGTGACTCTGCTTTTGACACCATTGATACCTACAGTTTTCTGAAGAACGATTTCCATTTTCAGAAAGTCATTATTCCTTACAACATTAGAAATGAAAGCACTCTAAAGCAGGTTGGTTACAATGAGTACGGTTACCCGGTTTGCCCTAACAATTCGTCCCTTCCAATGAAATACCGCGGCATTTGCCGTGAAAAAGGCCGTTCTGATCGTATAAAATGGACCTGCCCGAAAACATTCTTCAAAAAGGGCAAATACATATGCGGATGTGAAAAACCGTGTAGTACTGCTACTAAGGGCCGTACTACATATACCTATCAAAACATGGATTTCCGAATGTTCCCTGGTATTCAACGCGACTCTGAAGAGTGGATTGAATTGTACAAAAACAGAGCAGTTGTTGAGAAAACCATTAATCATTTGAAAAACAACATGTGCATAGCTGGAAGAAAAAGCAGAAATCATCTTACAACTAAGGCGGATGTCTTCATTGCAGGGATTGCAAGTCAGTTCACAGTCATCTTAGCCTCCAGACTTAAATATCCACAATACATCCGAAGTCTCAAACCACTTATTGCGTGAGAAGCTATTAAAATTTCAAAGAACAGCTCAGCTTATTAAGGTTAGCCCAAAAATCAAAAATTCACTCAATATCTGTTGATTATCAAGGATTTTTACAAAATGTTTTCCACATTTTTTCTAAATGTCATTTCGCAACTTCCTACTTAACTTTATATCCTTTTGGAACCCTTAGTTTGATTTCGTCCGTCTTTTCTTTAATATATTTTTCGTTTGCTTTTAAATTAGCTTCTGTAGCCATATACATCACCTCAACTTTAGTATGTCATAGATAAATTGTATGGGTACATGTATTATGATTATATCATAATAAAAGCGAACAGGAGTTGAAGATATGAACAAAAAATACCGTTATTCAAAGAAAAATATTGACATTTTTATATGTGTATAATATAGTTAAAAAGTAAATAAAAGTAAATAAAAGTAAATAAAGTAAATAAATTCAAATAACCTTCATAAAGGATCGTATGCGATTTTAATCAGAGGGGGAATCAATATAATGGAATATTTTAAAAATAGGAAAAGGGTATTTATTCTTCTCAATATTACACATGATTGTAATATGGCATGCAAATATTGCTACTATCAGCACGAAATGGACAAGTATCCAGGGAAAATGAGTCGTGAGGTTTTAGAGACAAGCATAAAAAGGGCAGCGGAAAGTTCCTTTGAAGTATTGATGTTTACTCTTCATGGAGGAGAACCTCTTGCACAAGGGGTGAATTTTTTTACCGACATGTTGGACATGCAGCGGAAGTATTTGGAAGGTCGGACATATTCAAACTTTGTACAAACGAATGGAACATTGCTCACCGAGGAATTCATAGAAATGTTTAAAGAGAACGATTTTAAAGTCAGCTTGTCCCTTGACGGACCTAAAGATATTCATGATACATACAGGGTATACAAGAATAACCGGGGAACATTCAACGATATAATGAAAAAAGTGGAGATGATGGATGCAAAAGGTCTGAGGTTTGCAGCATTGTCAGTATGTAGTAATAATACCGTAAAAAATATATTCAGATATTACGATTTGTTTAAAGAATTAAAGAATTTCGACGGGATGGATCTTTGTGCTCCCCAAACTCAGTATATGCCTGATATGCTTACTAACGGCAATTACGGCAAGGGAATTATCGAGTTGTTTGACAAATGGTTTTACGATACAGAATGTATGTTTGAAATACGTATCTTAAGTTCCTTTGTCTCTAGTATCCTGCTTTCTCAACCACGCATGTGCATGTTTGTAAACAATTGTTTTTCCAATTACATAATGGTATCAATAGAACCGGATGGAAGTGTTTCTCCATGTGATAGTAATCCTGATCTTAAAATCGGAAATATATTGCACAATTCCTTGGATAGTCTGATATTTAAAAATCCTAACAGAAGAATACAGGTTATGGATGAACAAAAGAGATTGGATCATTGCCTGTTTTGTGAGTGGTATAGCTACTGTAACGGTGGTTGTCCGTCTCTTCTTGGAAAAGACAAGAAGCAGATATATTGCGAGGATTATAAAATGATATTGTCACGCATTAAAAATGCGCTATATGAAGTTGGAGTATATAGAGAGAACGATTTAGAAGAAAAAGGGTTGGAAAATATACCTAATCCATGTTTAAGAAGGCAATTAAAAAGAATGTATAAGGCAATGCATGGTGATAACGCAGACATGTATTATATTAAATCGGAGAATCCTGCATAATTACCAGTTGAAGGCATTTTGGATTTCCGGTGCCTGTTGCGTTTATTTTTATGGCGTGGTAATAGGCTGTAATAGCCAAATAGTGTTACAAATACATAGGCTCTTATCTTCTTATGTATAATCTATATTACGGGGGAGGTGGGATTATGAAAATAAAAGTTATAAATACTGCTGCGTTAAACCTGAACGTACAAAAAAAAGCTAAGGTCATGCCTTGCGACTATTCAGTATTTGCAAAATGGACATATACTTTTTAGCAATAGGGTATAAAAGAAGTTTTTAGCTGGAATTACAGTTTGTTCCATGCCATTTACCAAATAATATATAATCTGGTTGGGGGTTATTTTTATGTCAGAAAACTCTTACGATACACGGTTTTTCAGATTTTATAACAATCAGAAGAATGAATATTTATACTCAGGATTCAGTGGGTTAGTAGTGGAAAATGATGAATTTGTAAAAGAGGTCATAGATAAACCTGACAAAGCAAGTGAGGAGATGTATGATTGCTTATTAAGCGACCCTTTTGTAAATACGGAATTTTCATTCTTCCAAAATGAACCGCGGATTGACATGTTGACGGTATTCACAACAAATCAGTGCAATCTTAATTGTTCATATTGTTTTGAAAAGGTAAATCAAATAGATAAAAGTTTAAAGTTGGATATTAAAACTTTTAAGGATGGAATCCATTTTTTCCTTTCAAATTTCATGCATAGTTCTATAATAAATATAGGATTCTTTGGAGGTGAACCTTTATTAAATTTTCCTTTTGTAAAGGAAGCGGTTGACTTTTTAGAGGAAGTAGAGAGGAATGACAAATGTCAATTTACATATTCTATAACTACCAATGGGACACTTCTCAACTCAAAAGAAATTGTTGATTTTTTAGTGAGTAATAACTTTAGTGTCACTGTAAGTATTGACGGAAATCAAAAAGAGCATGATAAAAATAGAGTTTTTTTAAATGGAGCCGGAAGCTATCAAAAGATTATCCAAAATGTAAAAGAACTCTCAAAGTATGTGGAAATCACAGCAAGGGCAACAATTACTTCTCCGGATACAGATTTTGTTGCCTTATATAAAGACTTGCATAATACAGGGGTTAAGGAAATTATTATAGACTTTGTATCAACAAAGGACAAAGATGTAAAAAAGGATCTGAGTGCCTTGTCGGAAAATCTGAAAATTTTTGCGGACTATTTCATTGAAAGTATCCGGCAAAAGAAGATTATCCGTATAAAGAACTTTACTGAAACCCTTTCTTCCATACATTACGGTAGCCGGAATGGTCCTAAATATTTTCCTTGTGAAGCAGGTATTTCATATTATGCACTGAATCCTAACGGGGATATTTATCCATGCCATCGTTTCAATGGTATACAGGAATACCGGTACGGAAATATCTATGGGAATTTTATTCATGACCGTCGGAATGCATTCTTAAGTAACCATATAGTGTTTGTCAGAGACGGAGGAAAATGTGAGGGCTGCTGGGCAAAGTACCTTTGCGGTGGGACATGCTATAATACTTCATATTATTCCGAAGGCGATTCACAGTTGAATTCTGAAATTCATTGCAATTTCAAACGGGAGATAATCAAGAACTGCCTGTATATTTATGCGTCTCTTCAGGATAATGAAAGAGTATTTCTTGGGAACATTGCGTAGTAAGGAGATTTTAGATGATGAGCAGTCAATTTGGTTGTATATGTAGTGAAGATATAGAGTTGAAATTTTATCCCCAATATAATGAAATGGACTGGCCTGCACAATGGGTTGAAGATCTTGGTGGTTATATATGTCAGAGTTATCATATCGTATCCGATTATGCTCCATTAACCGGTTGCCCTGAAATAATAATTGTTCAAAAGCAGTACGTTGCAGAAATTCTTAAAAAAGCAGGCTTACCCGAATGGGTAAGCGCTTTTACCATAGAAGGGACAATCTACACTTTGTTTGATGATAAAAATGCAAGGTGGAAGTTCATAATAGACCACGAAATGTTTCATGCACGGGTAAACATGTTTCTAGGAAGTGAAACATGTTTACCCGTTTGGCTAAATGAAGGCATTGCGTACTATATAGGAAAAAACTCGGTAATTGATGTCTGGAAGTTATATGAATATACGGTTGAACATTTTGAAACAGTATACGGATGGATTGAGAAAGATCAATTATTATCATCGCAAAATGATATGAGGTATGAAATTGTAAAATCTCTGGGAGCTTATATTTGCAAAACATATGGGGCTGGAAAAATCAAGAGCCTAATAGAGAAAATTAAGAAAGTAAATCGCTTTGAAATGGCGCTGAGTGAGGCGTTTGGCATAGATTTACCAGCGCTTGTGAATAGATGGCATGATGATTTGCTTCGAGATTTATCACGCTTTAAGAAAGGGAGAAAGGGGCTTTACATTGACTGAAATATTCAAAATGGCCAAATACTTTAAAAACCATTTAAAAGAAATGCTCTATTCTATTTTGATTATTGTCGGAAGCACTTGCATTATGGTGCTTTTACCGCTATCATATAAAAACATTGTAGATAGAGGCATTCTGCAAAGAAGCTTTTCCAGTGTAGTTTACAACCTTCTTTTGGTAGTGCTTTTTATTATACTCAAGGAGTTCTTTAATGTACTTCAAACAATCATTTCTTCCGATATCCGGCAAAAGGTATTTTCTAAAATCAGGATCGACGTCTACCGCCATCTACAGGAGATGTCGTTGAATTTCTACTCCAAAAAACAAACAGGGAGTTTGATCTCATGGATTGTGAATGATGTTGATACATTGGAACATCTGATGATAGAAAAATTTCTTTTCCTACTAAGAGATTTTTTTATAGTATCAGCAGTTCTTTTAATCATTTTTTCCTTCAGCCATAAATTTGCACTGTTTAGTTTGATTTATATCCCCATCTTTATGCTTGTTTTTAGAACATTTAAAAGAACGGTGTATAATATGGGAAAAAAGGTAGTTGAAAAACAGGAAAACTTATTGGGCAATCTGCAGGAAAGCATCTCGGGTGTGGAAACCATACAAACTTATGATACTACAAAAAGCAAACTTCAGGAAGTACATACCAGAATAGTGGATACAGAAAAAACCAAAAAACTTCTACACATAAAGCGTGCATTAGCGCAATCCACTTCTGTCGGTATTTCAATTTTTTCAATGATTTTATTATGGGGATACGGGGGATATGAAATGCTGGAAGGAAGGCTCTCAATGGGAGTTTTAATTGCTATCTCGTATTATATCAGCAGCTTAACTGAATACATCAGTGATGCATTCAATATTATTATTAACATGCAGATTGCTCTTCCTTCAGCCGGCAGAATTTTCGATATGCTGAATACCGAACCTGAAATTAAAGACAGTGAACATGCTGTGGAGTTGTCTGCCCCTAAAGGGAATATTGTATTCGAAAATGTTTGCTTTTCATATGAAAACGGAAAATGTATTTTGAAAGATGTTAATTTATCCTGTGAGCCCAACACATTCTTTGCGATTGTAGGGGAGAGCGGACAGGGTAAAACTTCTTTTGTTAGGCTGATACAACGACATTACGATCCTGTCAGCGGCAGTATATCACTAGATGGGTTTAACCTGAAAACCATAAAGCTGGCAAGTTTAAGACGGCATATTTCAGTGATCAGCCAGGAAACGTTTCTTTTTAAAACAAGTATCAAAGAAAACATATTGGTAAGCCGTGGCAATATATCTATGGAAAAAGTGATTTGGGCGGCAAAGATTGCAGATATACATGATTTTATCATGTCTTTGCCTGAAGGATATGATACGGTTGTAGGTGAAAGGGGAATTGGGCTCTCTGGAGGTCAGAAAAAGAAAATTGCAATAGCAAGGGCCATATTGCTCGACGCAAAGATTATTATCCTAGATGAAGCTACGGCAGATTTGGATGAGCTTTCAGAAAAAGCAGTTCTTAATTGTATTAAAGAGATTTCAAAAGACAAGGTAGTTTTTATGATCACACATAAATTATCAAACCTGATTTTTGCAGACAGAATACTTGCGGTTTCTAATTCAAAAATAATAGAATATACAAACCTACAAGAATATAGGACGTTTCTGGAATCTACAGCTTCTTGAGTTAGGGGAGGATGGGTATGGAACACTTTTTTCCGGAGGAGATACTAAAAAAAGGCGAGGTTCTTCTGATTGTACCTCCTTTTTCAATGATAGAAACGCCTTCCATTGGCGTACACATTTTAAAGGCATGTGCGGAAAGAAGCGGCTTTTCGGTTGAGATTGCTTATTTAAATCTTGCGTTTGCCGCGGTTTTGGGAGAAGAAAACTATCAAGCAGTTATGGAATATTCCGACAGAATGCTTGGGGAATTGTTCTTTGCCGCTGCTGCTTATGGAACTCAGCCTTTTTCTCAAAATGAATCTTCTCTTGAAATCCTTTTCGAAGGACATATGTATGTAGACATAGAGCATATAAAAAAAACATTGAGCATGCTTGACGATTGGATCGACAAAGTAGCGGATGAAATATTTCAACGGGGGTATAAAATCATCGGATTTTCCACTACTTTTTTTCAGACAGCTTCAAGTATAGCCTTCATCAACAAGATTAAAAGCAAAAATCCGGAGATCATCACGGTTATAGGCGGCGCTAACTGTGAAGGAGAAATGGCGGAAGGAATTTTATCTTTATCAAACAATATTGATTATGTTCTTTCAGGTGAAGGAGAAGATATATTCCCCAGGTTTTTGGAAATTGTTCTGGCTGGTAACTGCATGGAGAATAAAATCGTACATGGGATACCCTGTATGGATATTGAGCAAATTCCTATTCCGAACTACACGGCTTACTATCGTCAAATAGGTCATTTTATCCCTGACAGTAAATTTTTAAAACCAGGGGAAGGGGTGTTGCTACCCTATGAAAGCAGCCGAGGCTGTTGGTGGGGGCAAAAACAACAATGCTATTTTTGTGGACTGAACGGAAAAAATATAACCTTCAGGCAAAAAACTGTAAATAAAGTCATAGATGAACTAAAGGAACTTCTTAAAAAACATCCTTCAAAAAGAGTATTTATGGTAGACAATATCATGCCGTATCACGCAATGAATTTACTCTTGGAACGTCTAAAAAGTGAATTTTCAGAGGTGAACATTTTCTATGAGGTAAAATCCAATTTGACGTTGGAGCAGCTTGTTCTTTTAAAAAGCGCAGGCGTCACACAAATACAACCTGGAATCGAAGCCCTTTCTACCAAACTCTTGGCGCGAATGAACAAAGGGGTTCAAGCAAAGAATAATCTTAGATTTCTAAGAAATTCAAGATTGCTGGAGCTCAATGCCGCATGGAACCTCTTATATGCATTTCCTGGCGATACACGAGAAGAATATGAGGAAACCTTAAGGTTGCTGCCTCTCATTGTGCATTTGCAACCTCCAACTATTTTTGGGCGAATGATACTGCAACGTTTTAGTAAATATTATTGTTCCCCTGAAAAATTCGGGATAAAAAACATTCGCCCCTTGGATACATATGGATTATTTCTTCCGGAGCATGCAGAATCAGCAAAAATAGCATATTACTTTTGGGGTGAATATGACTATTTCTCCCGGGAGGATGAGAAATTAATTGTAGAAATCAAGGAAATGATAGACAAATGGAAAAGACTATGGAGGAGAAATCCCATTCCAAAACTTCAGGTCAGCCGGACTTCTGAGAACAGTTATCTTCTAATGGACACAAGAGGCCTAAGTGGAACCAAGACTGTACAAATGATGACGTATAAGCAGGCAATGGCAGCATTGAAAGACAGGCCTGTGCAATCGGCGGAAAGCTTATTGGAAGAAACCATATGGGCTTTAGAACAAAAACTTATTGTTGAAGTTGACTCCTGGTATGTTTCTCTTGTCACTGCGCCCGTCGAACTGATTCTAGAGCTAAATAAGTAAAGTTCAACAAAATATAAAGAATTGAGCCTTTCTCGAAAAAAGATACTCATTTGCCCATCAGATACCTTTCGATGTTATAGATGGCGATGAAGAAGCTGGTGAATGAACTCCCATTTATTCAGGCAAGTTTCAATGATAAAAATATAATCATCAAAGGCAGCACTCTGCCAGACTCACTTGAGTAAGTATTCCGTGCCATCTACCTCCACGCTCCTTATTTCTTTCACATCCCTGAGCTTCCTGAACTCGTACCGATTATGGAAAGTATTGTCATCTGGATTGCGGCCAAAGGATCCTCCCATTTGTTCTTCGGTCAGGCAAGTCATACGCTCAGAGCTTCCGTTTTTGTAAATTAATATAACCTTGGGGGTTGGTATGGGATCTTTTGGTATACGCTCTACACCGGATATTGTGACTCCTAAAGGATAAATCTCTACCCTCGTAACATAATACTTTTTTGAATTCTCCGTTTTTGGGATATTAACAACCTTAACGTTATCTTTTTGAATGTCTCCTTTATTAAACTCAAAACGCAAGTTACTTTTAATAACCAGGTGAGGGCCCTTGCCTTTTGAAAGTCCTTTAAAGACAATCCTAAAATTCTCGTCCGGTGTTTGCATATCAAATGTAAACTCCAGAGCATAATAAACTTTTTTAGAGGAACTGTCTTTTCCTTCTATTCTGTATGAGCTCGATCCTGAAGCGTTAATGCTGAAGAAAGGTTCAAGGCCTGTAAAATCGCCATCATCAAGGCGCTGCAGTGAAACTATAACGTAGTTCATATTTCCGTATAACAAGGTACTTTCAAGCTTGAGTTTGAAGTTATTATCTGATACGGTTTTATCTCCAGCTTTAATATTATCTTTGATTATAGATATATCCTCACCAAACACCCTTTTATAAAAGGCATCACTGTTCAGAGCAAATACCGTCAAACAGGATAAGCTGAGTATTAGCGCTGCAATCAGCAGTTCTTTACAGAGTAACCTTTTTTTACTTCTTTTAGCACCTTTTGGCTCCGTAAGATTCAGAGTTACCAAATCACTTTTCTGGGCTGCTTCCCCGGCAACCCTTGCGAGCGCTATCTTTTTAATTCTATCTGCAGAAAAGCCTTCACCGTCTGATTCGCTTATTGAAATATTCTCAAACATAGCATTATCTAAATTGTCACAAAGCTCAGAGACTCTGATTTTCATATGCAAACCCCCTTTCGTATAGCCAATGTTTTAATTTCCCCCTGCTTCTTGAGAGCTTTGTTTTAACCGTGGATTCATTTATATTCAACTGCACTGAAATCCTTTTTACCTTTTCAAAAAAGTAATAGTACCGGATAAAAATTTCCTTATCAGGCTCGGGAAATGAGCCTACAAGCGTATTTATAGTGTCCTTCAGCTCTCTTTGGATTAAGTTTCTTTGAATATCGTCATCGGAAATTATCAATATGTCCTCCTCCAGGGAAACAGGTATAACCTTCAAAGTCCTGAGCCTGCTTCTGGTAGCATTTCTCGCGATCGCACCCAAATAGGGTTTTATGCTGCTGCAACAGGTATCAATATTTGCTGAATTACTCCATAGAGCTACAAACACATCCGCAGACAGTTCTTCTATATCTGAAGCGGACAAAGCTCCCCTCGAAACATTATTTATTACTGTTGAAACATACCTTGCATACTTATCAATCAGTTCTTCAAAAGCCACCGCATCCTTACTTTGAATGCCACTGATAAGAGTCTTATCATCCATATTTATTGCGCCAGCATTTTTCATAAATTAATTATTCAAAACGGTACAGGCGCAGTCCTCCTTATTGATAATTTAAATTACTTTAGACTTCCTCATTAACAGCTGTTCACCTATATATACGCATAAAAACAAATTTTGGTTTCAGTAAGGTATAAATTTGAATTAAAATGCTCTATTACTCGGCAGGCATGTGATACAGAAAGAGACAGATTGGATTTGTGTGTCTCACCCTATGGATTTACTATAAATCCTTATAAAATTGTCCAATATGAGGGCATTTTTATTGCATAATAATTATTATAAAGATACAATATAGGTAAAACATTACATATATTGGAGATGAATGAGATGAGTAAAAAAGTAATTAGTTTTTTCTTAATTCTATGCATTATAATTTCATGTAATTTTTTTGCTGTTAGTGCTGCTACGACAAAAGTAAAAGTTAGTGTAAAATTAGATTCAATTGAATGTGTCGAAAATAACCATGTTGGTAATGAATGGTTATTTGGATGTACTGTTAATAAAAAAGAACTATCTGAAGGAGACACAATCACCATATCTACAACATCTTCTGGTAAAATTAATATTGTGTCTTCTGTTGAAGAAGAAGATAGTATTCCTGATATTGGTTCAAAAACGTTATCAATTCCAATTAGTAAATTAAAAGCTAAAAAAAATACTACATATACATCGCAGGTAACAGTTACAGAAAATAGAGGTAGATATTCTGGAAATAAAGCCATATGGAAGTTTACTTATATTGTAAAAAAGTTATAAATTGTTGCTAATAATCAATTTAATTGAAAATGAAATTTTAATGTAGATCAGGTAGGGTGTGGGAAATTTTCGTACTTTGATTATCTAGCGTGCCGGAACTTATAAATTTCAATTTTATTGAAGTGACATTGATATCGGTTATTCATTAAATGGCGAGTGGAACATGATTTTTGTGCTTTTGCTCCTGCCATATTATTATGCTTATAAAGGATTGCTTTCAATAAAAAAGTGGAAAAATAAAGTTTAAATCAACATAGTAATAAGCATTGGGGAGGTGGGGCAGTATTTTTATAATTACGGTATTTTTTTATTGAGTAATATGAAAAAACTAGGATAAATCCATCTCATTTATGGTGTTCAAGATATTCTAACACCTCTTTATAACCCATTGATATATATCCACTTTCTGCCTCCTTTTTTTTACACAATTTTCTTATTTGATCTTTATAATCGCTTAAGGATTCAGCGGAATTAATTTCTGAAACTTCCTCTATAACATATATTATTGATGGAGGTTTTCTTTTTTTTATATAATCATAATATCCTTGATCAGACATGTATTCATGATTGACACTAATAGACCTCATTTTTATACTATTTAAATGATTAAGTAATCCATTTCGAAAATGTTGTATTTGAATTTTATTCTTTTTATTTTTTATGTAATTATATAATATTGTTTCTAGTAGCATATTAAATTACCACCTTTTATTTAATATTTTTAATTGTTCTTTCTTAATTTTTATATATGATTTTTTCGCATATTCTTCTAGCCCATTTGGAAAAGGAATAATAGAATGATGTTCTGAAAAGTCATTATTTTTCCATTTAATTATTAGTGATTTATATCCCGCATTATGTGCCAAAAAGCTTAATAGCGGAGTAGGTATATCTGACTCATTGATTAAATATGCTTTAGATATAATTAGTTTTTCTAATTCATTGTTTAAAGGGAAAAAAACATTTTCTACCCAAATATGCCATTCGTTATCTTTCTCTATCAGGCCCTCAGTCTTATGCCAGTAAACTTCGAAAAGTATTTGTCCTATTTGAGATAAAACAAAAAGTGGTCCGTAAAAATTTTCCAATTGTTGGTTTATGTATTTAAGTTTATCATTTCTTTTTTGTATTCTTAAATTATTCAAGTATGTTACTATATAACCTGTGAATGCTAATGAAATTGTAACAATTATTTGTAAGTGAATGTTGCTTATGGCAGTCACAACCTTTCTATATTATTTTGTTTATAACTCAGGATTTTCCTACCTTAATTGATCCTAGTAATATAACTTTTGATTATTAGGCTTTTAAGGACAGATATCTACCTATCTTTATATGGAAATTATACCACATATAACCATGAGGAATAATTCACAAACTTAAAATTATATTGTATATAAGTATGAATTTCTAGATTTATTGCGCAATGGTGCTTGTATTGCAAGAAAATAAATGTTAAAAGTTGATATTAAATAACGTAATTCACACATCAAAAAATGATTTTGACTAATTATTTGATTGCTTCTCTCATTAAATAAAAAAGTATTTTTCAAATATATGCATATAAATCAATTTTCAGTGAATTAATTGACAAACTTCGTCATTTATTATAAGGTGGTCAGAGCTACGCTGCCACGGAGTCAGTTATAATGATCGAAGGCATATTAGCTTTTGAGTTTAAAAACAATCTATTTTATTATCTTCCTTGCCCATATTATAAATATAACCAGTGCCGCAATACCACTTAAATATTTAAAATAATAACCTAAAGCTAGATATACTAGTGAAAAAACAAGATCTGATAAAAGAACACTAATAAGTAATATTAATATAAGTTTGAAAAAAATTCTTAATTTATTCTTTGATAGTTGGAACACAATAATTCCTCCAAATGTAATAAATAATTAAGGTTTTTTCATTTGCCTTTTGACACGTCTGGCGTCAAGTGAGATGACATTTCGCCTTTACTTTTATCAATAGTATCTTTAAGTTTTAAAAGCTGAATGTATTTCTCCAATTCCTTCTTACTTTCAGGGCTAAGGGTTTCAATATCATTAGAGATTATTTCGTTAGCTTTTTCGGAGGTACGTTTAATTTCTTCATCTAATTTAGTATCTTTCTCAGTAAACAGGAGTGTATTTCCTAATAAATAATCAACAGAAACATTAAAAAACTTTGAGATTGAACATAGTGTGTCAAAATCAGGTTCTCTCTTTCCTAATTCGTACAATGAAAGAGCAGACCTAGATATGCTTAGCTTTTCTGCTAACCCGTCTTGTGTTAAATTGTTTGATAATCGTAACTCTTTAAGCCTACGAGAGAACATATCACACCACCTTTGTAAATATTATACTCTACAATATGAAGCCAACAAATAATATGAACAAAATGTAGCAAATAATATTGACTGCTACTAAATGTAGCAGTATAATTAACTTATAATTGCTACATAATGCAACGGAGGGGGGCCGAATATTTGAAACGGGCTGATTTGTTAAAAATTAGAAAAGAAAAGGGATTAACACAAGAAGAAATTGCTAGGAATACGGGAATTAATCGGAGCTATTATGGTTTGATTGAAAATGGTAATAGAAATCCTTCATTAAAAGTTGCTATTAGGATAGCAGGTTTTTTAAATGTTAAGCTAAAAGAAATATTTACGGACGAGATGTTTTTCAGCGAAAAATGCTACAGTATGCATAGTGAAGGTGAGGGCTCACAATATGAACATCAATCAGATTAAAAACATTTACCTGGCAAATGGTTTGGATGAATTTAAGCTAAGCAATCATTCGGATATAAACCTGGTTTACGGAATAAAAGTACCTGAAATAAGCGGCTATAGTACGTTATCAATTGAAGACAAACTGCTGTTTGATGAATTCATAATTAATTTCTATAATGCTCAGGGTCTTGAAAGCAGATCAGAATTTTTACCGATTAGTATTAATTATGTGTTATCTGAAGAATTCCTGGGAAAGCATGAAGAGTCCGATGACTATTTTGTACCATTAGGCGGAAGGATTACCGCAATTCATATCAATGGGAATACAAAAGTTTTAAGTACATGGAAGGACAAAAAGTTTAAGAACATACCATGTACTTATACTGAAAAGCAAAATTACCTGCGTTTTGAATACAATAATGGCAGAAGTAAGGAATGGCAGCATGTAATGTCTGCTGCAAGATGGTATTGAAAGGAGGTGTCTTATGCATCTTTATACATTTTCTCATGTTTTGCAAGTATTTATCCTCGGTTTCATAGGAGGCTTCTTTATAGGTGGATTACTTATATCCAAGTTTAAATTTGCAGGGGTTATTGAAAAAGAAGTTAAAATAAGAATCCCTAAACGAAAAATACCCAGTGTTACGAGCACTGAGTATCCGATAGTTTCTTGCAAAAACTATAAGTTTAGGTGCTGAATCAAAGCAACCTTTGTAATTCTTATTATAGGGCGTTTTCCTCTAAATTGCAACAGCAGTTTATGAAAATAAAAAAGGAGAAACATAACATGCGTAAACAACCTGCTATGGCCGCCTGCCCTTGATCCTTGACAACATAAATATGTCATCAAATATATTGTATCGGTCTCTCAGGCATCCGTCAACAGCAAAGAGGAGTAAAGGCATACATTTCCTGCGTTTTGACATTATGTTAATTCTCACTGGAATATATTGTTCTGCTCAATAGTTAAATGTGAGATGGGCTAAATGCTTGGAAATGCGGCAGTGATGTAGAGTAGTGGCATGTAGAGCCAATTATACAGCAGTTGTGTATATCTGTGTTCCATGTATAAAGAGTAATGCATTCAGCGTGCACATGGAAAAGTAATGGGGTAATATACCTGACACAGATAGACTGCTGAAATACCGGAGGGAGCCATGAGGTTAAACCCTGCGAGGAATCGTAGTTAAAGTTGGAATTGGCGAATATAAATGAAGTTTGTTTTATTTCACAATAGACCATGCACTGGGGCCCGTTCCTGAAGGAGCTGCTCCAGTGTATGGATTTGTTGTGAAAGTATTTATCATTTTAATAATAAATAGCTGCTATAAAGAATAAATTTATTAATAACAACATTTAAGGGGGTGTGGGGATGATAACTGAAAAAATGGTTGAAGGTTACAAGGTCATAAATCATATACCTGATATGACCGAGGATGAAAGAAAAAACGCTGAAAAGGAGACTGTTAAAAACATATTAAGAGAGTATAACCGGCTTCAATTTAACAATAAAAAGTCAAAAGCTCAAGAGTAACAATCAAAAGGAGCTATACATACATGATAAGGATATATGCTCGTCAATCTCTGGATAAAAAGGACAGCCTTTCAATAAGCAGTCAGATTGAGTTTTGCAAACGGGAAATCAAGGATAATGAGGAGTACAAGATTTATACCGATAAAGGTTACAGTGGCGGCAATATGAACCGCCCGGCCTTTGAAAAGCTTTTGGACGATGTCCAGAACAAAAGGGTAAGCAAGGTAATAGTGTATAAGCTTGATAGAATAAGCAGATCTCTTCTGGACTTTGCAAAAATAATTGAATTATTTCAAAAGAATAATGTTGAGTTTATATCTTCTACCGAAAAGTTCGATACATCAACTCCCATGGGCAGGGCAATGCTCGGTATTATAATGGTTTTTGCCGAACTCGAAAGAGAAACAATAAGAAAAAGAATAAAAGATAATTACTATACCAGAGGAAAGAAAGGCTTTTTCATGGGAGGACCGCCGCCTTTTGGATTTGAGAAGGTGACGACGAAAGTGGAAGGGATTAAAACATCCACTTTTGTACCTAACGACCAAAGTAAAATGGTAGTAAAAAGCTATGACATGTATGCCAATACTCCGGCATCCCTGTCAGACATCAGCAGTTACCTGAACGAAATATGTGTACAAACCCCAAAGGGAGGCCCCTGGGATTCGGCGAAGATAAGCAGAATATTACGAAATCCCGTGTATGTGAAGGCTGATGCCGATATTTACATCTATTACAAAAATAAAGGCTGTATTATTTCAAATGATATAAATGACTATGTAAATGATTTTGCATGCTTTCTATATGGGAAGAGAGATACAAATGAGCGTAAGTATACCAATGTCAAGGATCACGTTTTGTCACTGGCTCTGCATCAGGGAATTGTAACATCGGCAGTATTTCTCAAATGCCAGTACAAGCTGGATGACAATAAACAAATAAAGAACACCGGCAAGGGCAAGTATTCGTGGCTGTCCGGACTTACCAAATGCGGCTACTGCAAATATACTATGACCGTTGTAAATACCAGCAATATATACGGCAATTATAAATATTTTATGTGCAGGGGGCGGACAAACTATAAATGCTGTGACGGCCACAAAAAGGTTCAGTATGTGGAGTGTGTCGAAAAAATTGTTCAGTCTGAAATATTTGAAAAGGTAAAAGGAATCAATAATATAACTGTTGAGATTGAGCAAACCGACAATACCGAGTCAAATAAGATAAAAATCAGATTGTTTGAAATCGAGACACAGATTGAAAATCTAATCAGTAATCTGGCTAAATCAAATAATGTTTTAGGTACATACATTAATGAAAAAATTGTTGAATTGGATACTGAAAAAAAAGACCTGGTGCTTAAGCTTAAGGATTGCTCCGGGAAGGTTAAGTCTGATCAGCAGCTTGACACCATTTTGAAATGTGTTGAGGGCTGGGATCAAAGTTCACTTGAACAAAAAAAGTCTGTTGCCAAGTACCTCATAGATAGAATATTTATCAAGGATGATGAGGTAGCTATTATATGGAAGATATAAAACCGATTGTTTGATGTATCTACCATAAGAATTCTATTATAATATTTTACTATCAGGTTTGATAAAATATTGAATGAGAGAGGTATACAGATGGATGATAAGTAGTAATCATTGAAGATTAATTATAAGATCGGGCTTTTATCTTAGCCTGATTTTTTTATTCAGTGACCTGAATATTTCACTTAGGGGAACACTGGCAAAAAAGGCTATTTTGTTGTTGACTATCTTTTTGTAGGGTATAATAAAACTATAAAGATAATGTCAGGAGATGGTGATTATGAAATGGAATGAAGTAAGAACGCTATATCCGGACCGTTTTGTAAAATTTGAGATAGTGGAATCACATATTGTAGGTAACAAGGAATACGTGGACGATGTAGCTGTAATCAAGGCTATTGAAGATGGAAAATTGGCTGCTAAGGAATTTATTGCCTGTAAGGAAGGCCAATTTGTTTTCAGTACAAAAAATTCTGATGTAGTGATCGAATTGATAAGACATGCCGGAATAAGAAGGGGCGTATAGAATGCAGAAGCTTGATTATAAAGACGGATTATTATATGTTTCGCTTCTAATAAGGCATATGGATAAAGAGGTTACAATTGACCATGTCATTGTTGATACCGGAGCTGCACATACCATCCTCCTTGCCGATTATTTGGATGAACTGGATGTGGAGCTGGCTGATACAGACGAATTGGTTAAGGCATCAGGTTATGGAGGAATGGTTTATGGTGCTGTCAGAAAGAAAATGGACAAAATTGAGCTGGGCGGCATAGCCATTGAGAATATAAAAGTAGACTTTGGAGTAATAGATCCTTACGATAGAATTAACGGACTTTTAGGTCTGAACTTTTTAAGGTCTGCAAAAGCTGTTATTGACCTTGACAGTCTGGTCATTTTTGAAAAAAAGTAAAATAACTTGATGCAGGACCTTTGGATGATTTCCAGAGGTCTTTTTTTGAATCATTTTTATTACTCTATTTGCTACCTTCTATCTTTTCATGAAGGCATATACAGTAAACAAATTGTTGAATATTACCGGGTGGGTACTATCCGGCATAAAGCATAAATTTAACCATTTATTCAGGACAGAATTAGTTTTACTTTTGTATTCAACAGTGACAGCCTGGATTGGAAAAGAGAAATGAGCAGGCAGGCAATACTGGACAGAATCCTTAAGAGAACAAAACCCGGTTCAATCATACTTTTTCACAATGATACCCAATACACTGTAGAGTTGCTGCCACAAATCATTTCCCAGCTCAAGGCCAAAGGACTTAATTTTGTTCCGGTGTCGGAGCTGATAATGAAAGATAATTATTATATTGACGATCAGGGCAGGCAGCAGAGGAGAAAGTAGGTAATATAAAAACAAAGCAGCTTCGAGAGTGTTGAAAGGTCTTCTGTAAATAGCTTTCTAGGAGGATAAAATTCACTAATGTTATATCGATTAGTCCACCATTCAACAGATTATCCACCGCATAATATGAAGGTTAAAATAAAATTTTGTCGAATATTTTATTTAAATCAAACATAATAGGGGTGATCTATTCTTTGTATAGCACTTTAGTGGTTGACGATGAACCAAAACATAGAAAAGGCCTTATTAATATAATCAAACAATTCAGACCAGATTATAATATCAACGGAGCAAAAAATGGACAAGAGGCGTTAGAATTCATTCTATCCAACGATGTTGAAATCCTTATTACGGATGTAAAAATGCCGATTATGGATGGCTTGGAACTGACAAAAAGGGTGATGGCATTGAAAAAAGATATAAAAGTCATAATCCTGAGTGCGTATGCTCATTTTGAGTATGCCCAAAAAGCTATAGCTCTTGGAGCCTTTGATTATCTTCTAAAACCGATTGACAGTGA
>JAEVZU010000323.1 GCA_023392075.1 Bacillota bacterium
GCTGGGATGGCTGGACTCGAACCAACGAAATGCCAGAGTCAAAGTCTGGTGCCTTACCGGCTTGGCTACATCCCAACGTCAAGCGCAAAACCTATTATAAAGAGGTTTGCACTTTTTGTCAAGCAAATATCACAATTTTTTAATTTAACCAAGCAAAGATTATTTGCTAGATTTTCCTGACTTTAAAATCCTGTGTTGCAATATCAACCAGCTTCAGATCCTTGTTTCTTTCCTCAGCCATTCTGATGGACCATTCATTTTCAAACAGAATGGAGTTTCTGCCCAGCTTATCTTCAACAATTACTGCCGTACTTGGGAGATTCAGCTTTCTTGGATCAAGGCCTTCATTTTCAATCCACCGGGCATGTCTGTACGGCAGATTCTGAAGACGGAGCTGAACTCCATACTCGTTTTTCAGCCTGTATTCCAGCACCTCAAACTGAAGAGCGCCTACTACACCGATGATTAATGCCTCAATACCGATGTCGATCTGCTTGAAAACCTGTATGGCGCCTTCCTCGGAGAGCTGGTCGATACCTTTTATGAACTGCTTTCTTTTCATGGTATCGGCAGGGGTTACTCTTGCAAAGTATTCGGCGGGGAAGATTGGAATTCCCTCAAATTTTACACTGCCGTTTCCTTCATAAAGCGTATCGCCAAGATTGAATATGCCGGGATCAAACAAACCTATAATATCGCCGGGAAACGCTTCGTCAACAATAGTACGTTCCTGGGCCATGAACTGCTGCGGCTGTGACAAGCGGATTTCTTTTCCGGCGTTTACATGCTTTACCGACATGCCCTTTGTAAATTTGCCGGAACAAATTCTCAGAAACGCAAGTCTGTCCCTGTGTGTAGGATTCATATTAGCCTGAATCTTAAATATGAAGCCTGAGAATTTGTCGCTTTCAGGGTCAATTTCGCTCTCGGACGTGGTTATCACACCCGGTGAAGGTGCAAGTTCAAGGAATTCCTCCAAAAACGGCTGTACACCGAAATTGGTCATGGCACTGCCAAAGAATAAAGGTGTGAGTTCGCCGCTGCGGATTTTCTTCTTGTCAAACTCATCTCCTGCCATGTCAAGAAGTTCGATGTCTTCACAAAGTTTATCGTGATAGTGGCTTCCCAGTAAATCGGCAAAAATGGGGTCATCAACCTTTCCAACAGTGGATGATACCTGTGCCTGGCCATGTTCGCCGCCGTCAAAGAGCTCAATTTGTTTAAGCTTTCTATTGTAAACACCCTTAAAGTCACCTTCGGTTCCTATGGGCCAGTTCATAGGGTAGGAACGTATACCGAGTACCCTTTCGATCTCTTCCATAAGCTCGAAGGGGTCTTTGCTGGCACGGTCCATTTTATTTACAAATGTAAATATGGGTATACCCCTTAGTTTACAAACGTGAAAAAGTTTTATTGTCTGTGCTTCAACACCCTTTGCTCCGTCGATAAGCATAACGGCGCTGTCGGCAGCAACCAGAGTTCTGTATGTATCCTCACTGAAGTCCTGGTGACCGGGTGTATCCAAAATATTTATACAGAAATCATTATATTCAAACTGCATTACGCTGGAAGTAACAGAAATACCTCTTTGCTTTTCTATTTCCATCCAGTCGGACACGGCATATTTATTTGCCTTTCTGGCCTTAACCGAACCGGCAAGTCTGATAGCGCCTCCATATAGGAGCAGCTTTTCGGTCAAGGTTGTTTTACCGGCATCGGGGTGGGATATAATGGCAAATGTTTTTCTGCGTGCTACTTCTTTTTTTATTTCAGTTTTGATATCTGGCATTGATTTAACCTCTCGCAATTCTAATTAAATTGAATAATACCTGCCTTTAATAAGGAAATAAGGATATTGTTCCTCTCAGCAATCAAATTTCATTTTATATTATAGCCAATATGGTGTCAAATAGTAATTGAATACACCATAAAAGTTGCTCTTTGAGAAAATACTTGTATATGGAAAGCATTTGAGCACATAATTTAAATGTTAGATTCATAACTTTCTGAACCGATTAATAAAGGGTTATTTGGCATGCTTATAGAATATATGCAATTAATGGTATAATGTATTTGGTTGATGATATTTGAAGCTGTATTTACACATCATACTTTAAAAAATAAAGATCTTATTATTAATATATTGAATAATATGTAGTACTATTTGGAGGGATTATATGAGCGAAAAGATTTTTATAACTTTAAATAATGAAAAATATGAAATAGAGAAAAAAACAACACTGCTTGAATTGGCCAGGCGCTTCAAGGACTCATACCAATCAGCCATTGTTGCCGCACGTGTGAATAATGATATCCGGGAACTAAGCTATGGGCTTGCTGAGGATGCAAAAGTAGGCTTTATTGATCTAACCGATGAGGATGGTATGAGAATATACAGAAGAAGCCTTTATTTTATATTCATAAAGGCTGTTAATGAACTGTATCCCGGGAGAAATGCGGTAATCAGTCATCCTATGAGTAACGGTGTATACTGTGAAATAAGAGGAGATGAAGAACTTACTGAGATTGATGTGGAAGCTGTTCAGAAGAAAATGAATGAAATTGTAAGCTGTGCACTGCCTTTTGAGAAAAAGATTGTTTCCACAGAAAGTGCCAGAGAATTGTATAAGAAGACAGGAAGGCTTGATAAATATGAGGTTTTGGAACACAGGCAAAAGCCGTATGTCACGGTGTATAACTGCGGAGGCTATGAAGATTATTACTACGGCTACATGGTGCCCGATACGAGTTACATCAAGTGTTTCAGCCTGAAGTTCCATCAGCCGGGAGTGGTGATACAGTTCCCTTCAAAGGGTAAACCCGAGGAACTTCCGGAATTCGAAGAACAGAAAAAGCTTTTCAAGGTATTTATCGAATACAAAAAGTGGGTCCGCATACTGGGAGTTGAGAATGTAGGAGCCTTGAATGATATTGTCAAGGCCGGTGAAATAGGAGATCTTATCAGAGTCAGTGAAGCGCTTCATGAAAAGAAGATAGCGGAAATAGCGGATAAAATAACAAATCATGAAGAGGAAAAGCGTATCGTTCTTATTTCAGGCCCCTCGTCGTCAGGAAAGACAACCTTTGCCAACAGGTTGGGCATTCAGCTCAGAGTAAATGGCTATGCGCCCAAGACAATATCTCTGGACAATTATTTTGTCAATAGAGATAGAACTCCGAAGGATGAGGACGGAGAATACGATTATGAGGCTCTTGAGGCAATAGATGTGGACCTCTTTAACAAACATTTGGCTGCGCTTCTGGGGGGGCATGAAGTAGAGATACCGGTATATAATTTCGAAACAGGCTCAAGGGAATCCTTTGGGCAGAAAATGATAATGAATAAAAACACCATACTTGTAATAGAAGGAATACATGGCCTGAATGACAGGTTGACGGCATCAATTTCACCCGAGGACAAATACAAGATTTATGTGAGTGCCTTAACTTCAATGAACATAGACGACCACAACAGAATACCCTCTACCGATACCAGAATTATCCGCAGGATAGTCAGAGACAATCAGTTCAGGGGTTGTTCTGCAATCAATACCATAAACAGATGGCCCTCTGTAAGAAGGGGTGAAGAGAAAAACATATTCCCTTATCAGGAAAATGCGGATATTATGTTCAACTCTTCCCTGGTATATGAATTATGTCTGCTGAAAACTTATGCCGAACCGCTGTTAATGCAATTGGGGCCTGAAAATGAACGGTATTCTGAGGTTAAGCGGCTTATAGAATTTTTAAGCTATTTCCTGCCTATAGACGGCAAGGAGGTTCCAAACAATTCAATAGTAAAAGAATTTGTCGGCGGGAGTTGCTTTTTCCAGTGAGTAAGGCCGGCTGCGGCCGGCCTTTAAAAGAATTATACATATTTAATGAGGTGAACCGTATGAAGCTTCTTGACATTGCTACCATATTAAACGCGCAGGTTTTAACAGCAAACGAACTTCTTGACTATGAGGTCACATCCGCCTGCGGTTCCGATTTGATGAGTGACGTAATGGCCTATGTAACTGAAAATGTTGTTTTGCTGACAGGACTCATAAACCTGCAGGTTATTAGAACAGCGGAGATGATGGACATCAAGGCGGTAATTTTTGTGAGAGGCAAACAGCCGCTTGACAGTATGGTCGGGCTGGCTCAGGAAAAGAATATTGTCCTTATGACAACAAGTCTCACAATGTTTCCCGCATGCGGAAAACTGTATGAAGCCGGTCTGAAAAACAGTTATGCCGCCGGGAGGTAGGAAATGAGCACCATCAAGCTTAAGTACGATATTCCTGCCAATGACTTTGTAGCTGCAGGTGAGGCCTCGAGCAATGTAAAGAAAAAGCTTGCCCAGATAGGGATTTCAGCCGATAAGATAAAAAAGGCGGCTATTGCCATGTATGAAGCCGAAATAAACGCTGTAATTCATGCAGACGGCGGGACAGCTGATGTAGAAATATGCTCTGACAAGGTGGTCATAGGAATCATAGATAATGGCCCCGGAATTCCTGATTTGGAGCTTGCAATGACCGAAGGCTATTCAACCGCACCTGACAATATCAGAGAAATGGGATTTGGAGCTGGAATGGGGCTCCCGAATATGAAAAAATATGCTGACAAGCTGGAGATAAATACTGAGGTGGGTATAGGGACAAAGGTAACTATAACTGTTTATTTTATCTAGTACAATATCTGCATACCGGGTGCATAAATTTGGAGTGGATTTTTCGGAGGACAACGCATTCGCCCAAAGGATGCGCCATGAATTCACATAATATTGTACTGGTTTTGGAGGACATATTTATGAATGAGTACTTCCATTCTGTCAATCTCGACAAGAATAAGTGCAGAGGCTGCACCAATTGTATAAAAAGGTGTCCTACGGAAGCAATCCGTGTGAGGAAGGGCAAGGCACTTATTATTAAGGAACGCTGTATTGATTGCGGCGAGTGCATACGTGTTTGCCCCTATCATGCAAAGACCGCAATCAGCGACAGCCTTGACATAATAGGTGACTACAGGTACAAGGTTGCTATTCCGGCACCCTCTTTTTACGGACAGTTTGAAAAGAAGTATTCCAGGGATAATATTTTGAACGCTTTGATAGATATAGGCTTTGACCATGTTTTCGAGGTTGCCCGGGCCGCGGAAATAGTCAGTGAGGCAACCAGACAGCTGCTCACAAACTCCCTGGTCAAAAAGCCCATGATATCTTCGGCCTGTCCCGGAGTTGTCAGATTGATCCAGGTAAGATTTCCAAGCCTGATTGAGAACATCGTCAAGCTGGAATCTCCGATGGAGGTCGCAGCAAAAATTGTTAAAACCCAGCTGCAGGAAGGCAGGAATATTCCTGCTGAAGAAATAGGTGTATTTTTTATTTCTCCGTGTCCTGCAAAGGTAACCAGCGTAAAATCGCCCTATGAAAAGCAAAAGTCCTATGTGGACGGCGTCATTTCCATAAAGGATATCTATCTGAAGGTCCTGGCGGCGCTCAATAACCCATACAATGCTTCCAAATACTCCGAGGCGGGTTTCGAGGGAATAGACTGGGCCAATTCCGGAGGTGAAAGCGGAGCTCTGGGGACGGAAAATGTTCTGGCTGTCGATGGTATACATAATGTTATAAAGATATTTGATGAAATAGAAGGTGACAGACTTTCAGATGTTGATTTCGTTGAGGCACTGTCCTGCTCTGGCGGGTGTCTTGGGGGGCCGCTGACGGTTGAAAATGTTTTTGTTGCCAAAACCACACTGAAAAGGCATATTCATGAGGCTCCTGCCGGCCGTATGGAAAAAATGGCGCCCAAAAGCTTTGAAGAACTGGTATGGACTTCAAATGTGGAATACAAGCCGGTTATGAAGCTGGATCAGGATATACTCAAAGCCATGGAAAAACTTGAAAAGCTGGAAAGAATATATGACGGGCTGCCCGGACTGGACTGCGGTGCCTGCGGAGCACCAAACTGCAGAGCCTTGGCGGAGGATATTGTAAGAGAGATTGCCAATGAAACGGATTGTATTTTCAAGCTAAGGCAAAGAATCCGTGATCTCGCTGAGGAAATGGTAGATCTGGGAGGAAAGGTCCCTCCTGTAATGGATAACGATTCAGGCGGAGAAGAGACTGCAGGATTGGAGAAAAACCATGTACATTAAAGATTTGGTGCAAATAATTTCAGGTGAACTGATGACTGATAAAATACCGGATTTATCCGCAAAAGTTCAAAATGTGTATATTGGCGATCTGCTCAGCTGGGTAATGTCCCATGCGCAAAAAGGTGATGCATGGGTGACTGTCCTGACAAATGTAAATGTACCCGCAGTGGCTTTAATGACAGAGGTTGCCTGTGTAATAATACCTGAAGCAATCAAGGCCGAGGAACTGACACTGAAAAAGGCAAATGAAAATGGAATAATTATTATCGGAACACAGCTGAATTCTTTTGAAATCAGCAGGAGAATCATAGATTCAAAGCTGCTGTAGGCAAATTAAAGGATTGGGGCTCAAAGCGCACATGGCCAATTAACCTCCTTTATTCGCCACATTGCGATAAAGGATATAGGTTTTCATTTCAGTTTGTGGCCGCAATGCGGCTCATGGAGGTTAATATGAAACTTGCATATGATCTTCATATACATACTGCACTATCCCCCTGTGCTGATGATGACATGACGCCGAACAACATAGTAAATATGAGCATATTAAAGGGGCTGGACGTTATTGCAGTAACAGACCATAATTCCTGCCGCAATGTCCGGGCATGTTTGTCCTGCGCCCAAAATACGCAATTGCTTGTCATACCCGGAATGGAAGTGGAAACTGCCGAAGAAATACATGTAATATGCCTGTTCCCCGATATAGACAGGGCAATGGAAATGCAGAACCTGATTTATTCCCGGCTGCCGGACATCAGAAATAAAGAAGCTGTTTTTGGGAATCAGCTGGTTTTAAATCAAAACGATGAGGTATTATATATGGAAGAAAGAATGCTCCTGACTTCAGCTGCTATTTCAATAAATGAAGTTTTTGATGTGGTGGGCGGGAGGCTCAAGGGCCTGGCAATTCCGGCCCATATTGACAGACAGGCCAACTCGCTGCTGTCAAGCTTTGGTGTCATACCCGAAGACATAGATATAAGCTGTGTCGAGATATGCGACAGGGCAAAAGAATTAATATTGACAGAAAAGCATTCCAAACTGAAAAATATTACAAAAATATATTCTTCCGACGCTCACTATCTTGGGAATATCAATGAAAGGAAGAATTTCTTTGAAGCGGACAAATGCACAGAAAGTGTTATAAATATACTGGGCAAAGGAATATTCAATTGAGCAGGTGAGGTTGTAAATGACAACAGAACAAATAATAGGTTATTGCCTTGAAAAAAACGGTGCATATATTGATTTCCCGTTTGGTGAAATTCCCATATGTGTCAAAGTGGGAAACAGACTTTTTGCACAAGTCTACCCAAAGCCGGAGGATAATAAAATAACGTTAAATTGTGATAAGGAGACAGGAGTTGTATTTAGAAACTTATATCCTGATACCGTGGTCCGGGGATATCATTGTCCGCCTGTACAGCAGCCGTATTTTAACACGGTATACCTGAATGGTAAAGTTTCGGAGGATGTTTTAAAAGCGATGATAGATCATTCATATCTGGCAGTCCTGGGTAAACTGCCAAGAAAATTAAGGGAGGGAATTTAAGAAATGAAATACACCATTATTAATGGTAGTCCGCATAAAGGCAATACATGGAAGCTGGTAGAAATAATCCAGGCTGAAATTCTCCGGTTATGTCCCGAAGCTGTTTTTGAAGAAATTCACTTAAAAGAATTGGATCTCCCATATTGTACGGGCTGCAGCATCTGCTTCAGAAAAGGTCACATGCTTTGCCCTCACAACTGTGTAATGCAAAGCATGATGGAAAAAATTGAACAAAGCGACGGTGTTATTCTGGCATTTACCACTTATAACATGCAGCCGCCGGCCCTTACAAAAAATTTTATTGACCACCTGTGTTTCATGCTTCACAGGCCTCACTTTTTCAGGAGCAAAGCTTTGGTGGTCTCTACTACCGGCGGTGTGGGTGCAAAAGATGCTGTTGATTATGTGGCTGGAACCCTGAGTGGAATTGGATTTAACAGATGTTACAGATTGCCGGTCTTGTCTTTCAGCTGGAATGCATACAAGCCCAAAGCGAAGACCGTGGCAAAATGCAAAAAGCTTACTGCCAGATTTCACAGAGATGTGGCATCTAAAAAACTCCATGCTCCGTCATTTGGTATCCTGCTGGTTTATAATTTGTTTAGGGGAATGAGCAGGGGTTATGCTGAAGGAACAGAATATGAAACTGAAGACGGTGTGTATTGGACTGATAAAATAAGGGTAAACAGCACCTATGACCCTTCGGTAAGGGTGCCGGTATTTAAAAGAGCATTTGGAAGTCTATTTTTTTTAATAGGTCTTTTAGCTTCAAAATTCACTACCATTACATATAAAAAATAATTGATATCAGATATACGGAGGGAATTATTTTGGGGGAATTGGAAAAACTGCCTAACATCGGCAGGGAAATAGAACGGCAGCTTAATGAAGTGGGAATAACAACCTTTGAACAGCTGTCTATCATGGGCAGCAGACAGGCCTGGCTGAGAATAAAAAGTATAGACGATTCTGCCTGCATCAACAGGCTTTACGGCCTTGAGGGAGCAATACGGGGGATCAGGTGGCACAAGCTTCCGGAAGAAGTTAAAGCAGAACTGAAGGAATTTTATAACAAATCCAAATAGCATGGCGGAGGACTCAGCAGTGAACTATATACAAAGCAGTCAAAACAGTACAATAAAGGAGATTAAGGCCCTGCATCAGAAAAAGCACAGGGATTCCCAGGGGATGTATTTTGTAGAAGGGATCAGATTTGTAAGCGATGCTGTTGATAACGGGCAGGTGATTATAAAGGCTGTCATATCGGACAAGCTGGAAAGTCTCAACGGAGGAACGGCCCTCATTTCAAAACTCTCCGAAGTATGTTCCGATATTTATAATGTACCGGACAAACTTTTTAAGGAGATATCCGATACACAGTCTCCGCAGGGTGCTCTTGCGGTTTTGAAAAAACAAACGGCTGAAATTGGTGAGGCATTGAGCGGAGGAAAATCGGTGGTCGTACTGGACAGCCTACAGGACCCGGGCAATGTGGGAACCATTATCAGAACAGCCGATGCGGCCGGGGTCTCAGCTGTATTGATGACCAGGGGCTGCGTTGACGTTTATTCGCCCAAAGTACTGCGCTCCACCATGGGATCGGTTTTTCATCTCCCCATAATCGAAGATTTGGACATTATAAATACAATTCAATTGCTGAAGAGCAACGGTTACAAAGTCATAGCATCCCATCTGCACGGGCAAAACAATTACTATGACGAGGATTTGACATGTAAAAGTGCAATTATAGTGGGGAATGAAGCAAATGGAATAAGTGAGGAAACTGCTGCATTGTCAGATAAACTCGTAAGGATACCTATGCCTGGAAGAGCAGAATCACTTAATGCTTCGGTTGCGGCATCCATAATGATATATGAGCTGGTCAGACAGAACAGGAAGTAGAAGTTAACATTGATTTTTATTGAAGCAGCTCTCAGGATACAGGCTTGTTTTATAATTACAGTTAATATATAATTGTTTTAATTGGGAACGTTCCCTGTCAGGAGGCAGCATTGATAAATATATTTGATATAGCAAGAATAGCAGGAGTATCCAAAACAACTGTATCAAGAGTAATCAATAACCAGCCCGGAGTTAGGGAAGATACGCGCATCAAAATACTTGAGGCAATTGAAAAGCTCAATTACATTCCGAATCAGGCGGCCAGAAGCCTGGTATCAAGAAAAGCCGGGGTCATTGGTGTGATATACAACGAATTCAATACCTCTGTGTATTTGAAACTGGCCAACCTGTTGGAAGATTTTGCATCCAGGTATAATTACAATATAGTTTTCAGCAGCTCAAATGATGATTTTGACTCAAAAGCCCGGTATGTACAGTATTTTACGGGCGGAGCGGCTGATGGTCTGATATTGTTCGGAAGTGATACCAGGGATAAGGAATTGGTTCAGAAAATAATCAATATAAATTTCCCTCTGGTATTAATCGAGAATCATTTTAATGATCTGAAAGTAAATAATATCATCATAGACAATTTTTCGGGAGCAAAGAGGGCAGTTAACTATTTAATAGGTTCAGGACATAAAAAGATAGCCCACATTACAGGAAATCTCAATCATAGAGCTGCCTCCGACAGAATGAACGGATACATAGAAGCACTTAATTCGTCAGGAATCAAATATAACAAGGATTATGTGGTGTTCACAGATGCGGGAGACAGCAGCGGTGCATCAGCTGTGGAACGGCTCATTTCGTTGGCCCAGCCGCCGACAGCTCTGTTTACATTTAATGATCTTCAAGGATACGAAGCCGTACAGAGGGCGATGGAATTGGGGGTAAACATACCGCAGGATTTATCGGTTGTGGGGTTTGACAACATTTATGAACTGCTGCGCTTTATTCCCTCCTGTATAAGGCTGACCTCCATGAAGCAGCCTATGGAGAAGGTCGCCGAGGCGGCAATCAAGCTGATAATTGATAATATAGACAATAGAAATACTAAACCTAAAGTGATATCCTTTGACACTGAAATATATGAAGGAACCTCCTGCAGAGAAATCATATGAAAATAATATTATTAAATTCTTTAAAGCTGGTAATTTTGAGGGAACTTCCTCAATAAAAGCAAATATATTTTTTAATAAAAATGGGAACGCTCCCATTTTGTTAGGAGGATTGTATGAGGTACGGGTATTTTGACCGAAAGAACAGGGAATACGTTATTACCAGACCGGATACGCCAACGCCCTGGATCAACTATATCGGCAGCGGAGCATACGGCGGTATAGTATCCAATACGGGAGGAGGATACAGTTTCCACAAAGACCCTCAAAACCGTCGTGTCACCCGCTACAGATATAACAATATTCCAATGGACAGACCGGGAAGATATATTTATATCAGAGACAAAGAAACCGGTGAATATTGGAATCCGGGTTATCAGCCGGTGCAAAGGAAACCGGACAGCTACAGCTGCCGCCATGGTATGGGCTATACGGTACTTACGGGTGAATACCGGGGAGTTGTTGGAGAGGTTACATATTTTGTTCCCGATAATAAGGATTTTGAAATATGGCACTTTAAAGTGACAAATACAAGAGCCGTAGCTCAAAGGCTGCAGGTTTTTGCCTATTCCGAGTTCTGTTTCTGGCAGGCCATAATGGACCAGCAAAATGTGGACTGGGTACAGCAGATCAATCAGGGCAGATTTGAAGATGGAATAATTACATATTATCCGCATTATATCAGCGATAACGCCGCTTTCTTCGCAACAGCCGAAAAGGTGGGCAGCTATGATACAAATCTGGAAGCCTTCATTGGAAAGTACCGGTCGGAAAGCAATCCTCTGGCTGTTGAACAGGGTGGCTGCAGCAATTCCATTTCCTACAGGATGAATGGCGTGGGTGCTTTTTGCATAGACGTTGACCTTGCGGCCGGAGAGGAGAAGGAAATTGTTTTTATTCTTGGCTTTGCAGAGGACAGAAAAAATATAAAAGCCGATATAAAGGCTTATTTATCACCTGAAAATTCAAAGGCGGCTTTGGACAGGCTGAAGGCTTATTGGAGAAACTATACGGGAAAGCTAAGCGTAGAGACTCCGGATGAGGACATGAACCTTTTCGTTAATATATGGAATCAATATCAGTGCAAAACCACTTTTAACTGGTCACGGTTTGTTTCACTTTATCAACTGGGACTTGGAAGAGGAATGGGCATACGCGACAGTGCCCAGGACACACTTGGTGTAATGCATGCTATCCCCGGTGAGGCAAAAGAGCTGATAATAAAGCTTTTGCAGTGCCAGTACACCGACGGGCGGGCATATCACCTGTTTTTCCCTCTGACAGGAGAGGGAGGACAGGGCGATGCGCCGGTCAAATTGTTTGATTGGTATTCGGATGACCACCTGTGGCTCATTCTGGCAGTTAACGCGTATTTGAAGGAGACCGGCGATTTCGGGTTTCTGAACCAGTCTGTACAGTACAATGACAAAACTATTTCGGCCACCGTCCTGGAGCATCTGGACATGGCCCTGAATTTCACACACAATAACAGGGGGCCGAATAATATTGCGCTTGCCGGCCGTGCAGACTGGAACGACACCTTGAACCTGGATACGGGAAAGGGGATTGCCGAAAGTGTGTTCACTTCCATGCTATACTGCAGGGCGGCGGCAGAGCTTATCGAGTTGTGCGGGTATCTTGGAAGGCAGGAGCTCTGCGAAAAGTATCAGGGCATGTTTGACGAGATGAGCAATGCCATCAACGGGAGCAGCTGGGACGGAGAATGGTACAAGCGGGCATTCGATGACTTTGGAGAGCCTATAGGCAGCAGGGAAAACAAGTTCGGGAAGATATTCATTAACTCCCAATCCTGGGCGGTGCTGGGCGGGGTGGCCGATAATGTAAAGGCAAACAAGTGTATGGAATCGGTTGACAGGTATTTGAACTCAAAATTTGGAATTGTGGCAATGTATCCCTCTTATACCGAATACGATGATACAAAGGGAGGGGTAACCACCTATCCGCCGGGAACAAAGGAAAACGGAGGCATTTTCCTGCACACAAACCCGTGGGTAATGATAGCCCAAATAATGCTGGGGCATGGGGATAAGGCTTTTGAGTATTATTCGCAAATACTGCCCGGCAAGAGGAATGATGATGCCGAACTGTATGAGGTTGAACCCTATGTTTACTGTCAGAATATTTTGGGCAAAGAGCATCCGCAGTTCGGAGTCGGAAGAAACTCCTGGTTGTCCGGCACTGCAGCCTGGAATATGGTGGCATCCTCCCAGTATATACTGGGGATCAGAGCAGGTTATGACAGACTTGTGGTTGATCCCTGCATACCTGCTAAATGGCAGGGGTTTAGGGCAATCAGGAAATTCAGGGGAGTAATATACAATATTGAGGTACAAAATCCGAACAGGGTGAGCTGCGGAGTTTCAAAGATTATTGTGGACGGAGCCGAGGTTGATAAAATTCCTGTATTCAGTGCAGGCACGGCCCATCATGTGGTTGTGGTTATGAAGTAGGATAATTGCATAATTTTTTATTGTTAACAAAAGTGTTCGAGGGATTTCTTTCATGGAATGGATTTAAGAAATGCAGTAGCTGACATAACACGGGAAACCATTAAATGATAAATCAGATAGATGTAAATTCTGAAATTATAAAATTGTACAAAAATAGTAAAGGGGCATATTAACTGCCCTTTTACTGTTTTTAAAATTCTGGAATTCCCGAAATTATATTTATTTGTTCATTACAGTATTCTGGCAATAAAGACGATCAGGTACGAGGCCGGGATGAATATCAGAAAAGTTAATGCCGATCCTAATATCTTACTGCCAACCATGCCTATGACACAGCCTCTGTAATCTGCCACGCTGTATTTACCCTCAATAACCTCATCTGTAAGAACTGATAAATACGGATCAATAAATAGTGCCGACAGTATGGAGCCCAGACCGGTTAAAACAGATACCAGAGTCATACAGGTTGTGCTGAGCTCGGGTTCAAGAGTTGCGGCATATATGGGAGAAAAAATACCTGCCGTCAGCAATGCCACAGTCAACACATTCATAACCAGTATATTTACCGGAAGCTTTTTCAGGCTGACACCCTTTATATTGGTTTTAGTCGGTATGGCAACGGAGTTTTTTATATAGGCCACACCTGATTTGGAAAAGCTGTGCAGCATCAACTTGAACACTGATTTGTTAACCGAAAAAGCTTCCACCCCCCTGGTAAAGATTCTTTGAAAGGTAGGCAGAAGTGCAGCCCCCGCAATACTGGCAATAACAACATCAAGTATAAGTATATAAAAGACAAGCACCAGATTGGTTTGATCACCCGACTTTGCTATATATTTGGTGAGCAGCGGCAGCTGAAAAACACCTGCAACTCTGGAAAATAAAGCAATAGCATTAAACAGTGCCGAGGATACCGCTATTTTACCTGTTCTTACTCCAACAATTCTGACGGAATAAGCTAAAGTGCCTATTATAGTTATTACAAAATTAATAATAAAAACCAAAACTAATCTATACATAAAAGCCTGAAGCCTTTCTCTTTTGCTTAATACATATAATTTATTTAAACTTCAAAATCCATAACCAGTCTGTTTTTTTTGATTTCAGCTTCCGATAACATTTTCTTGATCTGTTCCTTGTTGTTTTTAAGTTTATTGCAGATTTGATCTGTCTGACCCATAAGTTTTTGAATCTGATACATATCGTCACGGATTTTATCACGGACATTCAGATCTGTAAATATATTATCAAACCAAAAATCAACGGCTCTTGTAGTTGAGTCGATGCCGGCATATGCGCAGACATCATACAAGTTTACATCTCTGAGTTCATTTTCAAAATCCTTCATAAGTGAACTAAGACGGTTGAGTTCAGCTTTTGCGTCATCGATATGATCATACTTTGCCATATGGCTTAAAATACCTCCGCCTCCCCAGACATCATAAGTAGCCCAGCCCTCGGCACTTTTCAGATGATTTACCGCATTGGCGGCTGCGGATATAACACGGCTGGCAGCGTGCAGGGCCTCATCCGTTTCGGCAATTTGCTTTGTCAGCTCAAACTGCTGCCTTTCCAGTTCAGTATAGGAAGAAAAAGCCTGCTGACTGATTTTGCTTTTAATTAAATTCTCACGTTGAATATATTCAGTATCAAACAGTCGTTTATCGGCGGCCAGTTCGCTTATTTTTTTTGCCAGTTCGGCTTTCTCCTGAGCCAGCTGCTTTACTCTTTCAGCCGCCTTGTCGTATTCCAGCTTGGCAGAAAGCATCTCCTGAGTTTCTTTATTGACTTTACCCTCATACAATCTGATCAATTTTAGTAAAGTATGGGAA
>JAEVZU010000002.1 GCA_023392075.1 Bacillota bacterium
TGTACTGGGCAGATACATTGGCATTCATAAGGCTCATACCGTTGTCGAGGCTTCCCATGACAAGAGCACCTATGATACAGCCTGCGATTGTTCCGGCACCGCCAAGAGTACTGGTTCCGCCGATAACTGCCGATGCGATGGCATCCAGTTCCATGTTCGTTCCTGCCGAACCTGTTGCAGCATTAAGCCTTGCAGTATACACGATACCTGCTATGGTGGAAAGCAGTCCCATTAAAACGAAGATGCCCAGGTTTACCTTGTTTATGTTTATACCGGAAAGTCTTGCGGCTTCCTTGTTACCGCCTATGGCGTATACATGACGTCCAAAGGTCGATTTTTCGGCAATTATTGTAAATATTACTATTATTGCGATTAAGAGTAATATTGCATATGGGATACCCATATAGCTTGCCATTATTCCGATTACCAGGGCGATCAGCAGTGAAAAGCCTACCATCTTCGCAATTTGCAGTGACATCGGAAGTACTTCGAAGCCGTATTTTATTCTGGATCTTCTCTTGTTTATTTCAAAAACCAGGTAACATATAATGAAAACCACACCTATTAAAGCGCTGGTATCGCTAAAGGGGAGGCCAGGATTTATTTTTGGCAGATAACCCTGTCCAATGGCCTTAAAGGTATCATTCATGGGTGCGATGGAGTTACCGCCTGTAATTGCAATGACACCGCCTCTGAAAGCCAGAAGGCCGGCGAGTGTTACTATGAAGGCCGGTACTTTTCCATAGGCGACCCAAAAGCCCTGGAAAAGGCCTAATAGAAGTCCGATACCGATAGTGATGGCAATGGTTTCTATTGTACCCATATGAGCCTTAACCATTAACTGAGCGGCTATTGCTCCTGTCAAACCTACAAAGGACCCGACGGAAAGATCAATGTGGCCGGCCACCATTACCAGAACCATACCGCAGGCGGCTATGGCGGTTGCAGCACACTGTAAAAACAGGTTGGACAGGTTTCTTGATGAAATAAATATTCCGTCTGTAACAATTGTGAAGAAAGCCCAAATTACCAATAGGGCCAGTATCATTGTGTACTGACGCATATTTCCCTTGAGTGTGCCCACTAAAATTTCTCCGATTGATTTAGTATTGCCCAAAGCATTCTGATTGTTTTTAGCAATGGTTTTTATTTCTGCATTTCCCATATTACATTCCTCCTGTGGCATAAGTTAAAATATTCTCTTGAGTTGCTTCTTCCCGGTTAAATTCCTTTGTGAGACGGCCTTCATGCATAACCAGGATTCTGTCACTCATTCCAAGTATTTCAGGGAGCTCGGAGGATATCATGATAATGCACACACCCTCGTCGATCAACGTGTTCATAATGTTGTATATTTCAAATTTAGCACCTACATCTATACCACGAGTAGGTTCATCCATAATCAGAATTTTAGGCTTTGTCATAAGCCATTTTGCCAGAACTACCTTTTGCTGGTTACCACCGCTGAGATTGGAGGCTTTTTGCTCAATACTAGGAGTTTTTATTCTCAAATCTTCAACGTATTGATTGGTATTTTTTATTACTTCATTGCTGTTGATCAGCGTTAGCTTTGAAATGGCTTCAAGACTTGATAGCGTAACATTGTTTTTTATGTCCATTCCAAGAACCAAACCATATCGTTTTCTATCTTCAGATACATAACTGATACCGGCTTCAATGGCCTGCTTTGGATTTTTTATGGATACTTTTTTGCCTTCCAGTATCAATTCACCGCTGACATTGGTTCCATATGCTCCGAATATGCTCATAACCAGTTCTGTTCTTCCGGCCCCCATAAGACCTGCTATACCCAGAATCTCACCTTTGCGGACTGTAAAATTTGCATTGTCGATGAGTTTCAGTTCAGGCAGATCGGGGTTGTGAACATTCCAGTTCTTTACTTCCAGGACTACCTGCCCGGATTTATGCTCTTTTCTTGGGAAACGCTGCGTTAATTCACGTCCAACCATTTTGGCTATGACTCTATTCTCGGTGATTTCACCGATGGGTTCAGTTCCGACGGTCTTCCCGTCACGGAGAATAGTAATGGTATCAGCTATTTCAAAGACTTCATTAAGCTTGTGGGAAATATATATACATGTTACATCCTTGGATTTCAGTTCCTTAAGTATTTGTAACAGATTTTCCGTTTCTGACTCGGTAAGTGCGGCGGATGGCTCATCCAGAATGAGGATTTCGGCTTTCTTGGCGATTGCCTTTGCAATTTCAACCAGTTGCTGCTGACCAATCCCCAGGTTTAGTACCTTGGTATTAGGGTTTATATTAAGTCTTACTTCGTTAAGGACTTTCTGACTTTCCGCATAGGATTTGTCCCAATCAATAAGACTGGTCTTTTTGACTTTTTCATTGCCGAGAAAAATATTTTCGCAAACGCTCATCTGTTTCACAAGCGCAAGCTCCTGATAAATGATAGCTATTCCTGCCTTTTCGCTGTCCTTTATGCCGGAATAGCTTTGTGCAGTGCCTTTTACAATTATTTCGCCCGTATAAGTACCTGAGGGATAAACTCCGCTGAGGACTTTCATGAGAGTTGATTTTCCTGCCCCGTTTTCTCCGCACAGTGCATGAATCTCACCCTTTTTAACCTTGAAGGTAACATCGTCCAGCGCTCTGACCCCCGGGAACTCTTTTGTTATGTTATTCATTTCCAATATATATTCGATCATATGACCTCCAGTATGGGCTTCCTTATTTCCACTTTAAAAAGGTTTTATGGGGGAATAACGCAGCTGCCATTCCCCCATAAAAATTTCAGTGATTTATATTATTTGCCGTAAACGTCCTCTTTCTTGAGGTAACCGCTGTCTATAAGGATTTTGTCGATATTGGATTTGTCAACTGCTTCAGCAGCCAGCAGAATTGACGGTACATCCATCTTTTCATTGTTTACTTTATCGTTGGCTCCGGGATCTTCACCTTTTACCATTTTTACAGCTGCTTCAACTGCTGCTTCACCAAGTTTTCTGGTATCCTTGAACACTGTCATTCCCTGAGTACCTTCAATAATTCTCTTGGCAGCGGAAAGTTCCGAATCCTGCCCGGTTATGGGCACTTTACCGGCCAGCCCCTGTGCAGCCAAAGCCTGGATACATCCGCCGGCGGTTCCGTCGTTCGGAGCAAGAACGCCCTGAATATTATTGTTGTTGGCGGTTAATGCATTTTCCATCAATTTAAGTGCGTTGTCAGGTTTCCAGTCTACAACCGGCTGTTCCATAACGACCTTGTAATCCCCGCTGTCTATCTTGGGCTGCAGATATTTGGCAGCACCCTGCTTGAAGAGTGTGGCGTTATTATCTGTGGGAGCACCGGCCAGCCAGACAATATTGCCCTTATCTAAATGTTCGGTTAACCATTTTCCCTGAAGTTCTCCAACTTTAACGTTGTCAAAGGACATATAAACGTCAATATCAGTACCTGTTATAAGTCTGTCGTAGGCGATAACCTTTATTCCGGCCTTATGAGCCTTGTCAACCGTTGAAGCGGCTGCCTTGGCATCGTGAGGAGCAAGAATTAATATATCGATACCCTGCGAAATCAGATTTTCAACCTGTGAATCCTGCTTTGCAGCATCCATGTTTGCAACCTGAACAGCAATATCAACTCCTGCCTTTTTAGCAGCTTCTTCCATGGTAGCTTTGTCTCTGACCCATCTTTCTTCCTGTTGTGTAGGAAGTGAAAGACCGATTTTGATTTTCTTGTCAGCTGCCGGGCTTTTACTTGCTGATGAGCCGCTGCTTGCCGAATTGTTTGCACCACAGCCTGCAAAAAGCGAGATTGACATAATACCTGCTAAAGCCATAGCAGCTATACGTACTGATTTTTTCATATACAATCCTCCCGAAATGTAATATTTTCTTTTGCAACAGGCTGCATCAGGCAGCTGTTGCAGATACATTAACAGGATATATCAGAGGGAGCTTAAAGTCGCTAGAGAGAATTACTAAGGTCTTACTATATTTGTTCTGGCGAAAATTATACCTGTAGATATTAGCATTTTTTTAATGTCAATTTAGGTAAGACAAATCACTCCATATTACATACTTGTACAAATATTAGGAGAATACTAATATGAGTTACTTTTAATATGGAGGGATTCAATATGCAGCATAAAAACAATGCAGATATTTTATCGTCTGAAGTTTCAGGACTGTGGTCAACCTATATGTATGATTCTTTAGCAGTTTGTGTTTTGGAGCATTTTATAAGTACACTGAATGATGCTGAGATACAGCCTATTCTTAAATATGCCGAAAATGTATCAAAAGGGCACATAAATGTAGTTTCCGGCATATTCGACAAGGATGGTCTTACAATACCTAAAGGATTCACCCAGGAGGATGTTGACCTGAACGCTCCTAAATTATTCACCGACCCCTTTTACCTGTTTTATTTGCTGAATATGGGCATGATAGGGATGAACAATTATACTTTGATTTTAAATCACAGTTCCAGGCCTGATATCAGGAATTTCTTTTCAGCGTGTATACGGGAATCGATTGAATTATACAATATGACGGTGGATACTTTGCAAAAGCAGGGGCTTTTTATTAAATCACCAAGAATAGAGTTTACAAAAAGTATAGATTTCATTAATACCCAGGATTTCTTTTCAGGAGGGTGGTTTGCCCAAAAAAGAAATCTGCTGGCACAGGAGGTAACTACAATATTCGCAAACTTAAGATTTAACAAGGTAGGCGGAGATTTAATCGCCGGATTCGCCCAGGTGGCAGGCACTGCCAGACTCAGTGATTATTTTTTCAAAGGAAGGGAACTTGCAACTAAAAAAACTAAAAGATTAGTGCAATTTTTTACAGATGAAAATATTCCTGTACCATCAACGTTTGATTCCTTTATAACTGATTCAACGGCAGCACCTTTTTCCGATAAACTTATGCTGTTTCATATAGTAACACTTATAGGGTCAAGTATAATTCAGGATGGGGCTGGTCTAGCCACTGCTATGAGACATGATCTTCAGCTTCATTTTTCAGGTTCCGCAATGGATAGTGCGAAATATTCGGAGGATGGTCTTGATATATTGATTGAAAACCGCTGGATGGAGCAGCCTCCGCAGCATATTAACCATAAAAGACTGACATAGCTGTTACGGACCGCCGGCCACAACTTTTATACTTTGACAGACGTATCAGAAAAGCAGGTTTTTTACTATGATGAAGGTTATTTTCCCGGTAATTTCAATAATATTATTTATTACAGTTGCATTTAAAATTCCGAGAAGACTGACATATATAGAGGTATATGCAAGCACATTTTTTACCATGTGCCTGCAGTTGGTAACCGACATAATTTTAGACCTGAGATTTGATTTATACAGGACACTTCAAAAGGGCCCGGATTTATTGCCGCTTTTTATTTTTTTCGGTATTTACCCGGCATTCAGTTATATTTTTCTGAACTGTTTTCCCTTTTCAAAAAAAATGAAGACAAAAGTCCTGTATATTTTATTTTTTACTGCTGTTGCAACATTATTTGAATGGCTGTCACTTAAAGCCGAATTCTTTACACATATAAAATGGGAATTATGGTATTCCGCATTAAGTGATATATTAATATTTGTAATTCTGGCAGGCAACCTGAGGCTGGTCAGAAGGCTTATCAGGCCGGAATATCTCAGACAATAAATCTATTTATCCGGCCATTGATTTCTCGGAACATTGAGATATACGTCCTCCAGTCTGTGAAAGCCGTCACTTATTACGGTATCGATCAGATTATCCTTTGTCACCACTATGGGATCAACTTTTGCAAACGGTATGTCGTTTTCACCGTCGCTGATATATGTATTGCATGCATAGTAATTATTTTTGAGCAGGCCGAAGGCAACGTCAACCGCTTTTTCCGCCAGTTGATCAATAGGCTTGTATATCGTCATCAATTGAGTTCCTTCGGCAACACGCTGACAGCCGGAAATATCGGCATCGTGGCCGGCAACCAGAACTTTTCCTGCCAACTGCTGCTCGGAAAGCGCTTCTATGGCAGCACCGGCAAGACTGTCATTGGCCGCCAGTATGGCATCAATTTTTTTTCCGCTCTGAAGTGCTTTTTCGACACATTTGAAGGAGTCTTCCGGCCTCCAGTCATTTGCCCATATTTCATCAACTATTTTTATTGACTTATCATAGATATATTTATTAAGAATATTTTTGTACCCTTCGTTATACATATAACTATTGTAATCGGTCTTTGCACCGTTGATTATAATATAGTTGCCGGTGGGGGCCTTTGAAACCATCAGGGATGCCATGTATTCACCAACCTTTGTATTGTCGAAGGATACATAGAAGTCCGCATTGGCATTTTTTATCAGGCGGTCATAACAAATTACTTTGATACCCTTCTTTTTTGCAAGATCTACAGCTTCTGCGGATTTTTCCGCATCCTGAGGTACGATTAAAAGGATATCAATATTTTGATCCAGCAGGTATTTGACCTGCTTAATCTGATCCTCGGTATTGTTGTTTGCAGTTTGTACGATGACTTCGGCACCTTTTGCTTTAGCCTTTGCAACCAGGATATCCATATCCCTCTGCCACCGCTCCTCCTGTAAAGTTGCCATGGAAAGGCCTATAGTAATTTTTCCGTTCTTATCCGCAGTTTTATTCTGCCCGGACGAAGAGGCACAGCCTGCTGAAAAGAACATGGTTAAAATAAAGGCTGAACCTAGCAGAAAAGCTTTTAAACGAACATTCTTCATCAAGAAACACCATCCTTGTTCATATATAGAATACTGTCCCTGTACTCAGTAGGTGTAACACCCACTGCTTTTTTAAATATTCTGCTGAAATAATTCGGGTCACCATAACCGATTTCATAACATATTTCCTTAACGCTCATAAGGCTGCTCTTCATTATTTCCTTGGCTGTATTGATCCTCAGAGCGGTAAGGTAATCAATAAAATTTTCTCCCATTTCATCTTTAAAAAGCTTGCTGAAATAATGAGGACTGATATTGACTTCTTTGGACACTTCCTCAAGAGTAATCTCGGTCCGGAAGTTTTCTTTTATATATTCGACTGCTCTTACTATAAGTGAATTTGTTTTCTTTTCTCTGGATTCGGAGATACTCTTTGTAATATAATCAATTCTTTCAAGACACCAATGCTTTAATTCTGTGAGAGTGTCAAGGGTTTGGAGTTCGGATATAAAGTCAATACTGTTAAGATTACCGGTAATATTATAATCGTAAGCCAGCCTGGATATGAGAATCATTATTTCGGTAAGCTTGGATCTTATTTTATTGACAGATCCATAGTATTCTATTGTCAACCACTCAAATATATGACAAAAGGCTTGTGTAGATGATTCCCGCTCCCCGAGCGCCACCTTTTCCAACAAAAGTTTCTCCCTGGAAATCGGGTATTTCTCAGACGGCAATTCTTTTTCAGTAGGTATATCCATGATGTGCAGGATACCTGTACCGTTTATAAAACGTATTGCCCTTAGTGATTCCTCATAGGAGAGATAAATGTTATCGAATCCGCTGTAACAGCGGCCTATTCCTATATAAAAATCGGCATCTACCTTTTGGGATATCTGGTCATAGACATATTCCGCTACATTCACCGCCTTAAGCCTTCTTGAGTATTCATCGGTTTCAGTCTCGGCGGGAATATAAACAATAATCCTGTTGAGGATTGCAGGACCCATAAAGCATCTGCATCTGGTCTTTAATATATCTCTTAAGTAGGGATAGAAGGATTGGCTTTTAATACTCAGGCCTATTCTGTTGACCATTTTACCGCAGTCATTGGATTGGGCAAATTCTACGGTCATAATATAACCGCCGTTTTCTTCTATCTCGAAAATATTACGGTAACTCTCCAATTCCGTTGAATTGTCATCTAAAAAAAGCATGGAATAAATAAATCCGTTTTCAAGAACAGGAAGAATATTTTCCATTTTCTCCTTAAGATCCAATTCCTTTTTCCTTTTAGTACGCTCCTTTTTTATATCATCAATACTTCTTTGGAGGGTTGAGATTATTTTCTCCCTGTTGACCGGCTTGAGTAAATACTCCGAAACTCCCAATTTGAGAGCATCTTTCGCGAAGTCAAACTGGTCGAAGGCGGTAAGTATGATAAATACACAATCCAGGAGTTTGTTCCTCAGTTCCCTGATTGCCTCAATACCGTTTATACCGGGCATGTTTATATCCATGAAAATTATATCAGGTATAAATCTTTCCGCCTTTTCTATAGCTTCCCTGCCGGAACGGGCCGACTCAATGGAAAAAATTCCGGGGAAGCTCTTGTTCACTATAAAGATAAGAGAATCTATGACAATCTGTTCATCATCGGCAATCAATAATTTATACATTTGCATGCTCCTTTACGCTGGCAGGTATTTTCAGACATACCGAGGTCCCTTTATCAGGTTTGCTTTCTATGCTGACAATGTTATCCTGGCCATAAAAAATATTAAGCCTGCTGATCACATTTCCCATACCAATCCCTGTGGTATGGCCTTTTTTGGCTTCAATGCCGCTGGGGTCGTTTGAAGATGGTTCTTCAGACTTACCAAGCAATTGGTCCACTTTTTTCTGGTCCATTCCTTTACCGTTATCAGAAACCGTTATCTCTACATAAGTCATACTGCTCTTAACAGACAGGGTTATTATTCCGCCTGACTCCATGTTGCTTATTCCATGAATAAAAGCATTTTCAACAATGGGTTGAAGAATCATGCAGGGCATTTGTATGTCAAGGTTTTCAGCCTCAATATCCTCAATGAACTCTACTCTGTCTGTAAAGCGGGTCTTTAATATATAAATGTAGGTTCCGATGTTGCTTATTTCTTCACTCAGGGATACTGCTCTGTCCAGCTTTTTAAGATTGTATCTGAACAGGTTTGCAACATTTTCAATAAAGTAACAGGTTTTGTCGGCACCTTCCATCATGGCTATCTGTGCACCGGTGTTAAGCGTATTAAATATAAAGTGAGGATTGATTTGTGACTGCAGAGCCTGAAGTTCGGCTTCCTTCAAATGTGTTTTCATTATCAGGTTCTGCAGCTCCTGCTCCTTTAATTTGCTCTGCAGCAGGGCTCTTTCCTCAATTGAATCAATATGCTCTCTTATACTGCAGGCCATCTTATTAAAGGCACTGGCCATAACACTTATCTCATCCTCAGTATCAAATTCGACCTGAGGTACGTCAAAATTACCTCTTGAAATCTCATCAGCCGCCTGGGATAAAGTTATTATCGGCTTTGTGGTCTTGTAAGTAATAAGTATTATAAATACAAGATTAAATAAAATAACTCCCACAATAATAGCGATATTTATCATTTGAACGATATCTATTCTGCCCGCAACCACATGATACCTCTGGGTATTTTCTTTAAGCAGCTCATTGTTAAGTTTATTGATATACATATCAATATATCCAAAAACTCTGTTTGCATCGTTATAGTAGGCGGTATATTTGTTGATATCACGGGCACGTTTTGACTGAACAGCATTATAGGCAATATCCAGGTAATTGTTTATCATGTTTGCTATGTCTCTTTGCAGCAGTCCGTTGGAACTGTAGTCCGATTCTTCAATGATTTTTTGTGACAGCTGCTGCAATTTGTTTTTTGCACCTATAAAGCCTCTGAAACTATCTGAATGTTCAGTATCCAAATAACTTTCCAGATACTGCTGAACGTCGGTAACAGTGTCCTGGAGTTCATTAAGGGATATATTGCTTATAAACAGAGAGTCCATCTGAGTCATTAACATTTTGGCATTATAGTAGGTATAAAAACTTGCTGCGGCCATTAGGATGGTTGTTATCATAAAATATAGAATAAGTTTTTTCCGTATTCTGTTTTTTCTTAGAAATCTACTGAAAAATTTTATCATAAATTTATCCTTAATAAAATACCATTGGCATTATTTACCTGAATCTCCAGTAGAAAGGGTAGCTACATTATCTTTTGTAACAGCGTATACCTCAGTTCCTACGTAGGCTGAAGTCCTTTTGGCAGTCTTCAGTTCAAACAGGGCGCGTATGGCTTTGTAACCCATATCCTGAGGATCACTCACTACACTTCCGTATATTACATTCTTTTCTATATATCTCAGTATTTCCGGGTAACTGCCAAAGCCTACAACTTTTATCTGTCCAACCTTGTTCAAATCCACTACCATCTGTGTAACTCCGAGCGTATCCCTGGGATTTGTACAGAAGATAGCGTTTATCTGGGGATTGTTTGTTATGAGTTCATTGGCTATTTCACCTGCACTGAATATACCCATTCCTGAAATGCGTATTTCTTCCACATCTACTTTCCCGTTACAGGATTTAACCGCATCTTTGAAGCCGGTCACACGAAGGTTTTGAGAAACATCGCTTGTATCAGGAATATAACCGTTTAAAATTATGGCGACCTTTGCTTTTCCGCCGGTGGCATCGGCAACCATTTTACCGCCTACGGTACCAACCTCATAGTTGTTATTTCCGATATAAGCCATTCTTCCGCTGTTATTGGCATCGCTTTCAACTGTAACTACGGGAATACTGTTTTTTATCGCATTATTTATAACCGGCGTAAACATGGTTTCGTCGGGAACATGTGTCGCAATGCCATCCACGTTTGATGCTATGGCTATATTAAGATATTGAAGTTCTTCATCCAGATTTGTAAATCTGGGACTGTTAAATTCAACAGCAACATTAAATTCCTTGGCAGCCTTGAAAGCTCCTTTTTTTACATCGCTCCAGAAAGGGTCATATGAACTTGGCGCTATCACAGCAAAATGATAGTCGGGTTTTTCAACGCTTTGGGCAAACTTGTCATCAAGAGGAGCTGATTCTTCCTTTACAGAATTTACAAATACAGTTGCAATTGCAGTTGTTAGAACTAAGAACAGAGAAATGAATAAGATAATAAACTTTTTCTTTTTGTTCATTTTAACCTCTATTTTGCTGCCATGCAGCCATAAAAATAGTGATAAAAAGCATATGATACAATTGTTCAATTATTGTAGAATTATACGAATATAGATTATCAAATAATTACAAATAATACAACCTAAAATTAGTGTAATTTAGTAAAAATAACTAAATAGTCTAATATCTAAATTGATGTATTTTCGGCGGCAGATCACTGATAACGCTGCATTTGCTTGAAAGCGTATCAGTTTTCCTGAGAATAATTTAATTATTTTTTAGGATATACAGAAGAGCATAAAAAACGATTTTCAAAAGAATGTAATTCTGGAAACTACCATTACAGATATTAGCTGATATGGGTATTGATGCCCATGTTATTGGAGACAAGCGCCAAAACAGTATAGCTGCCCGTATAAAGAAAGAAGGTTTTGAGAAACTACCAAAGGTCTTCCAATAAAAGAGCCCTCAAATGATGAGAAATAGATGAGAAATAGATGAGAAATACATGCCTTGAACAGAAAGTACTTATTTAAGTCAGGAAAAATGAATTTTAAAAAAAATTTTTTTTAAAATCCGGATGTTAAATCAACTTCAAAATTTACTAATCAATATAGGAATAAATTTTAGGAGTTGAAAAGGATGTACACCAGAGTACCTGACAAATCCGCAGCCGCACATAACAAAAACTACCAGAACTCATCGTCAAAGCAGAAAT
>JAEVZU010000098.1 GCA_023392075.1 Bacillota bacterium
CACATACTTTAAGCTCTTTTACAACCGAGAGCTGGAGCCAATTTCCCGGTATAGACCTGTATATGGATCAGGTGGTCACATATCTTGAGCGGCTTTTGAAGCTTTTTGATACCGATGCTTCCGGAAAGGTTATAACCTCAAGTATGGTCAACAACTACGTTAAAGAAGGCTATCTCAAACGCCCTGTAAATAAGAAATATGACAGGGTACACCTGGTAACTCTATATATTATGTCCATGTTGAAGCCCATTTTACCCATACCTCTTATAGCCGGTTCCTTAAGCAATCTAACCGATGAGCAGAAATACCAGAGTTTTTTTGAAGAGCTCACAAAGCTTCAGGACGAAGCCTTCGCCAATATATCAGGGAAATTGTCCGCTACTCTCGGGCAATTATCCGCGGAGGATTACGAAACCACTTTGCGTTTATTCGCATTGCAGCTTACCAGTGAAGCAAACGCCCGGAAGATTGTAGCCGAAAAAATACTTCTGGCTCTCAGTAAAGACTCCGGAAAAACTGCCGAAAAAAAATAAAAAGCTGGTGGACAACAACGAAATTTCCTGCAGGAATTTAACCGCCGGCAATATATGAATTCAGACGTTACAGGCTACCAATGTTGTCCGTATATCCATAGGGCAGCATTTTACACCGGGACAGACACTATCACCTCATAAGGTCAATATACTGACCAGTGGGGTGATTTTTACGTGGTTTATTTTCTATCCATATTTTTATTATGTTTAGCACCAAATCTCGATAATATGGTCATCGGCCTTGCTTACGGAGCCAGAAAAATTAATGTTCCATTTAAATCAAATTTCGCAATTGCTTTATTTTCAGGTATAGCTACTTTGCTGTCAAGCCTGCTGGGCAGTGCACTGGCAAATTACATACCAAGCTATACGGGAAATATCATAGGTGGCTCCATAGTATGTACTATGGGTTTGTACACCATAATCAGCCACTTGATAAAAAATAAAAAAAATACCGGCTATGACCACCAGAACGGAAACCAATACATCGTAGAACTGCGGGCCGTAATGGATGACCCCGGTATAGCCGACAAAGATTACTCGGGAGATATTTCCCTCAAAGAATCAATATTATTAGGTATAGCTCTGGCTGTAAACTGCCTTGGAACCGGTTTCGGCGCTGGAATGACCGGAGTGAATATTGCAGTTCTTACAACTGCGGTAATTATATTCAGCCTTACAACAATCTCTCTCGGAGCGGTGATAGGAAGACGGTGGGCGGCAAAATTCCTTGGTGATCAGGCAACAATTATATCAGGACTGCTCCTGGTAACAGTCGGGATATATCAGATTTTATTTTAATATTTAGTTGTTATATTTATGATACTTTTTACTTAGTTATTAGTGGATGTGGCTTGTTGGACCACGGCTTTACACCTGTGACGAGCCTTACAAATACGAGCTGCCGCCCCATATAAAGTATATCGACAAAGCATGTGCGAAGGACAAATACTCTTAACAAGTATCATAAAATTTTCTCCATTTGATATATTTATGATACTCCAGGGATATAAAGTAAGTATATGTACGCGAGTATAGCTTTGGGACAATGATTGCACGGTTAAAAGCTGCTGCCGTTTTTGTTGGCGAGGCACAGGCAGATATAGCCGGCAAAGCAGCAGGATGCCGCTTTGAGCCCAAGAGACACACGAGGTGGCTTGTTGGGCGACGGCTTTACTCCTGTAGCGAACTTTACTAATACGAGCTGCTGCTTTGGGTGCAAAGTAAATTGACCGAAGCATGTGCGAAGACACATACCCTTAACAAGTATCGTAAAGCTATGTCATTTGATAGTTTAATTCGTTGTACCAGTTAAATTTACTCCCAGCTTTGCAGTTAAATGGGGTATGCTGATTTTACCAGTACGCGAGTACAACTTCAAGCAATGGTGCGCACGGTAAAAGTGCTTGCTGAAATTTGTAGGTGAAAAACAAGTATTTTTGCTGGTAAATTGACAGGATGTCAATTTGAGCAGCACGCGAGACCCGGATGGTCGAGTCGCTGCGACGGCAAAAAATAACTTGTTGTGAACCTTACTATTTCAAGCAAGTACTTTGTGTGCCATCATTGATTGAAGTTAGTATGGAAGTACTGGTATAACCACAAACAATTTTTACTTGCAATATTGACAACCAATTGGCACAACGTGGTAATTTTTGATACTTGTATAAATTTATTTGCATGTCATCACCGCTTTGACGAATTTACTTAAATTTCCTTATTGACAAAATTTTATAACCGAGTTAATCTATTATTAATTAAATATCTGCCCTGTAGGAACAGTTAAATAATAACTTTCCATTTTTCAAGGGATATCTTCCTTGAAAATCTGGCCTTATTATTCAATTATTCCTTTAAACCGTTGAAGTGGAGATAACGGTGTTGGAATTTTAAATATTCCGGACGTGCACTTACAGAGAGCGGGGGAAGCTGAGAGCCCCGCAGAACGCAGTACATCAAATGGACCACTGAGGGCGC
>JAEVZU010000295.1 GCA_023392075.1 Bacillota bacterium
ACCTCCTTTATTCGCCGTATAGCGGATGGGGAAGGAAAAGGTTTCATTACATTTTGTGGCCGCTATGCGGCTCATGGAGGTTAATATGTATTATATCGGAGTAGATTTGGGCGGTACAAATATTGCAGCAGGCCTGGTAGACGGGAATGGAAAAATATTTTCCAAAGGTTCGGTCCCAACCGGAAGGGGGAGGGAACCACAGGAGATAATTAAGGATATGGCGGCACTGATACTGGAGCTTATACAGGGGCAGGGAATGAAAATCACTGATTTTGCAAGTATCGGAGTGGGCAGCCCGGGGGTACCCGACTGCAGAGAGGGAAAAATTGTATACGCCAGTAACATAAAGTTCAAGGATGTAAATTTGAGGGATGAACTTGGAAAATATATAGATCTGCCCGTATACGTTAACAATGACGCCAATATTGCAGCATACGCCGAGAGTGTGGCCGGGGCCGCAAAGGGGTATAAAATTTCTGCAACGGTGACCATCGGTACTGGAATTGGAAGCGGAATAATTATAGACGGAAAAATTTTCAGCGGTTTCAACAATGCAGCTGCTGAACTGGGACACATGGTCATTAAAATGGATGGAGAACAGTGCAACTGTGGCAGAAAGGGCTGCTGGGAACGATATGCTTCGGCAACTGCATGCATACGCCAAACCAGAGAGGCTGCAGAAAAGAATCCGGATTCTCTTATAAACAGTTTGGTTGGCGGGGACCTTGATAAAATAGATGCGAAAACTGCTTTTGATGCAGCAAAACAGGGTGATAAAACAGCAGTTGCAGTTGTTGACACCTATATCCGTTATATAGGTGAAGGTCTGGCGAATGTGGTTAACAGTTTCCAGCCAGAGATTATTGTAATAGGGGGCGGAGTCTGCAAAGAGGGAGAATTTCTTCTTCAGCCCTTAAGAAAGTATCTGAGGGAAAATACCTTTGCACCTGCTTATAATATTAAGATTGCCGAACTGAAGACGGCTGAAATGGGGAATGATGCCGGAATAGTAGGAGCTGCAATGCTGAGGGAATAGTGAGATAATTCATCGCAATTTGGGTTCATGTCATAGGAGGAAATGGAAAGCAGCCTGAAAAGTGTAATTAAATCTGCAATAATTGACTTTTTATCTCCTAAAGTAATATAATTACTACAAATTTGATTTTTATTATTGTATTTCTGTGGGAGAAATAAAATATGATGGCTAAAACTTCTTATGGTATTACCGTAGCTCATAGAAGAAGCATAAAACGAGGGTATGGATTCCTTGGATACCTTGCTCAGGAGTGGTTATTATTTTTAACATTCGGCATGCTGCTTATCAAATCCATTATCCTTATGGGTTTTGTTTACAGCCATAATCAATCGCTGATTGACATGTCCCGTGGAATTAAAAATATTACGTATATGCCCATATGCGTGGCATTTTTGCTGATAGTTCCAGCCTTCAGCTTTCTGGCAAAAAACAGGGGAAGGCTTTGGCTTTTGCTGATACTTAATTTTTTAGTGTCTCTTTTGTTTGCATTTGATGCAGTATATATAAGAGCCAGCGGCAATTTTCTTTCAACCCAGCTGCTAAGACAGACAGGAAATCTGAATAATCTTTGGGACAGTATATTTGCCATGTTCAGGCCCTGTGACATAGCTTTCTTTTTTGACATTCCGATTATTGCTGTTCTGCTGATCATATCGAGAAATCTGTTCTATTATTCTTCACCGCTGTTTACAAGTCTCAAAGCCAGATTAATTGCATTTTTCACAGTTATTATACTATCTGCCGGATATATTACTGCAAGCCATATAATTATTGATGTATACGGTCATAACAAAAATGACTACATTTTTTATACCCATTGGAATCCTGCTCAGACTATCTGCAACACATCGCCGATGGGATATCATGTTTATGATTGTTATGTTTTTTTCTCGGATTTCAAACCTTATAAGCTGTCAGAAAAAAACAAGGATGAAATTCAGGCATGGATAGATCAAAAAAACGAAAAACTCCCGCCCAACAGTTACAAGGGTATTTATAAGGGAAAAAATCTGCTGGTGCTGCAGGTAGAATCTCTGGAGAACTTTGTTATCGGACAGTCGGTGGACGGGCAGGAAATAACACCTTCACTTAATAAACTGCTGCCCAACAGTATCTACTTTGACAACTATTATGCGCAGATAAATGAAGGGACCAGTTCGGATGCAGACCTGATGACAAATACATCGGTATTTCCGGTCAGAAAGGGAAGCACCTTTTTCAGATTTCCCTATATCAGCTACAATTCACTGCCTGCCATAATGGAAAAGCACGGCTATAATACAAAGGCCATTCATCCTGACAACGGCGAATATTGGAACTGGATGAAGGCACTGAGCAATATGGGTTTTCAGGAATGTATCGATGCAAAGAGCTTTAAAATGGATGAGGTCATCTTCCTTGGCTTGAGCGACGGATCATTTTTCAGACAGGTAAAGGATACTGTAATCAATCAGAAAACGCCATTTTATAACTTCATGGTTACCTTATCCAGCCATTCACCCTTTGAAATGCCGGCCTGGCACCAGAAGCTAAAATTGGATGAATCTCTGAAAGAGACCAGATTGGGCGGTTACTTCCAAAGCATCAACTATACCGACAGCTGCATTGGAACCTTTATTGATGAACTTGATAAGTCAGGGGTACTGGATAACACCGTACTGGTTATATACGGGGATCATGACTCTGTCCACAAATATTTCAATGATGAGATTCAAAGTGTAAAACCTTCTCAAAATTGGTGGCTGGACAATGATAAGAGAATTCCTTTGATCATTTACAGCAAGGGGCAGAAAGCCCAGACAATCCATACCGCCGGCGGTCAGATAGACCTTATGCCTACACTGCTTTATACGTTTGGAATTGACGAAAGTGAATATGAGTCAACGGTGTTTGGAAGAAATCTTTTAAATACCAAAGAGGATTATGTGCTTCTTTCCAACGGAGAATTCCGCGGTAATATAGACGAAACAAAAAAGGCTGAAGTATTAAAGGGCCTTGAATATGCAGACATGGCCATCAGATCGGATTATTTTAAAAATAAATAGTACATTTTGAAATATAGGCATATTCTGCTTAGACACTTAAATATGCAGCAGAAGGGACAAGGACTAAAAGTGAAAAATATCGTACTGATCGGGATGCCAAGTGCAGGAAAAAGCACAGTTGGCGTAATTATAGCTAAAAACCTGGGAATGAATTTCATAGATACTGATGTATTACTCCAAACCAGGCAGGGCAAGCTTCTCCAGGAAATACTTGATGCCGAAGGTACAGAAGCATTTCTGGAAATAGAGGAGGGGGCCATTTTGTCCATCGACTGCGGTAATACAGTAATAGCAACCGGAGGAAGTGCCGTATACAGCGAGAAGGCAATGGAGTATCTAAAACGTAACGGTCTCGTAATATACCTCCATGTTGCCATGGAAACGGTAAATATCAGGCTTAGGAATTTAAAGACCAGAGGAGTGGTTCTGAGCAAGGGCCAAACTCTTGAAGATATTTACAGGGAGAGAGTGCCTCTTTACGAGAAATATGCCGATATCAGGCTGGATTGCTCAAATAATTCCATTGAAGATACTCTCGAAGCTGTTCACCGCGAACTTAGCCAATAAAAGCCAGTTGTCTTGATATAAAGTGGTATATGAAATATAATTAAAAGGGGTGTTAAAGGTTTCACATTTTTTAAAATTGTGTTATTTTTGCGGCACGCCTTTTAATTTGGTTTAAATTACGGAGGAAAAAATGGATTTATTGAACGGGTTAAATAAGGAGCAAAAGGATGCGGTGCTTCACAACGAAGGACCACTTTTGATTCTGGCAGGTGCCGGGTCGGGTAAAACCAGGGTCCTGACAAACAGAATAGCTTACCTTATTAAGGAACAAGGGGTCTTCCCTTCGAATATATTGGCAATCACCTTTACAAACAAAGCTGCAAGAGAGATGAGAGAAAGAATTGACAATCTCATCGGGGACCTGAGCAACGATATGTGGGTAGGGACCTTCCACTCCATATGTATAAGAATACTGAGGAGGGATATAGATAAGCTGGGCTATGACAAAAGCTTTGTTATTTATGATACGCAGGATCAGCAGGTAGTAATAAAAGAATGTATAAAAGAGTTGAATATAAATGAAAAGAATTTTCCTCCAAAATCCGTACTTGAAGCAATAGGCAAGCAAAAGGATGAGCTTATTGATGCTGCGCATTTTGAAAAGCTTTATGCTTCGGATTTCCGTCTGGGTAAAATTTCGAAGCTGTACAGCCTGTACCAGAAAAAGCTGAAAAACAACAATGCGCTGGATTTTGACGATATTATAATGAATACCATCCGGCTGTTCCAACAAAACCCCGAGGTAATAAACTATTACCAGAGAAAATTCAGGTATATCCTGGTGGATGAGTATCAGGATACCAATACTGCACAGTATACGTTGGTGAGAAGTTTATCGGAAGCCCATGGAAACCTGTGTGTTGTTGGTGACGATGACCAGTCGATATACGGCTGGAGGGGCGCAAATATCCGGAATATCCTGGACTTTGAGAAGGATTTTAAAGGCTGCAAGACAGTTAAACTTGAACAGAATTACAGGTCGACACAACATATTTTGGATGCGGCGAACCATGTTATCAGGAATAATACCGGAAGAAAGAGCAAAAGTCTCTGGACCGACAACAAGGACGGCAGTAAAATAGTCATGTGCGAAAACGACAACGAGCATGAGGAGGCTCTCTATGCAGCCAGAGAAATACAAAGGCTTATTAGGGAGGATGACCGGAAATTCAAGGACTTTGCGGTATTATACCGGATAAATGCCCAGTCGCGTGTACTTGAAGAAATGTTTATGCGTGAGGGGCTTCCATACAAAATTGTAGGCGGTCAGAAATTCTACGACAGAAAAGAAATCAAGGACATAATTGCTTATCTCAGATTGATCCAAAATCCCGCTGATAATGTCAGCTTGAAAAGGGTCATAAACGTTCCGAAACGGGGTATAGGTGATGCAACCGTTGATTTGGCCGAGGATCTTGCTCTTGAGAGCGGGGTTCCCATATTTTCAGTAATATCAAATGCCGATGAATGCCCGTCCCTGAAAAGGGCGGCAAATAAGCTCGGCAATTTCTCTACCATGATAATGAAACTAAGGACCATGAAGGAAAATATGGGGATTGCCGATTTGCTTGAAATGGTTGTGGACGACACCGGTATCCTCAGGGAATATGAAATAGAAAATACTGTTGAAGCCCAGTCCAGAATTGAAAATATAAAGGAATTGAAATCTGTTGCAATGGAGTTTGAAAAGCAAAGCGAAGACAACAGTCTGGAAGAGTTCCTGGCGCATATTTCACTTGTATCGGATCTGGACAATCTTGAAGAGGAACAGGATTACGTCGTATTGATGACAATGCACAGCGCCAAGGGACTTGAATTCCCTGTTGTCTTCATTCCTGGAATGGAGGAGGGCGTATTCCCCGGCTACAGGGCTATAACAGAAGGCCCTGAGCAGCTGGAGGAGGAGAGAAGGCTATGTTATGTGGGCATAACGCGGGCCAGAGAAAAGCTTTATTTATCAAACGCCCGATTCAGAACACTCTTTGGAAATTCCAGCTACAACAAGCCATCCAGGTTCTTATCGGAAATTCCCGAGGAATTGATAGAGTTTCCTTTTGGCTCTTCAAGAGGTTCTGCACAGAAGTCCCAGGAAACCGCAGGTTGGAGTAAAGCTCAAACCTGGAGTTCAAATCAAAGTTGGAGTTCTGCTCAAACCCGGGGAAGTTCAAAGGATTCGGGTACTGTACAACGCGGAAATACATGGGGCACTTCAGAAGCAGATCTTCCATGGGAAAGCAAACCGTCTTCAGGAACCGGAACGAATAAATCCAGCGCAGCCGGAGCAGGTTCCCTGAAGGATTTGCTCAATTCAAACCTCATATCACGGGGTTTTGGCGGAAATACGGCTTCAGGCGGTGCTTCTGGCGGCCGGAACACTTCACCGGCAAGCGGTATGCCGGTGAATAGTACGGCAGCAGGAAGAGGTACGGTGCCGGGGGTCACAACATCGGGCATTGCCGACTATAGTATTGGAGAAAAAGTAGAACATAAGAAGTTCGGAAGAGGCGCCATAACCAAGGTGACAGACGATAAGGGAGATCAGATGCTGGAAATTCAATTTGAAGGAGCCGGTATGAAAAGGCTGATGGCTTCCATGGCAAATCTGAAAAGAATATAGCCCAAGGTGCAAGCCGGAAGGTAGCCTGTATTTATGCATTGTATTTTAATAAAGGAGCGGTGGAGTTGCTGCCGCTCCTGATAAAATAGTTTTTATAAAATCGCGTTCATGGTTGGCGGAGAAAAAAACACTAAAACGTATAATAAGATAAGCTTATTATAAATTACATTTAAATTAACCTGTTGTGCTAGTTGAAATTTTGTTTTGGGGCGCTCTTATTTTATGAAGTCAGTGCGGAAGTCACCAGTTGACATAAAAAAATACACAGGTAAAGCAAAATTTAAATTAATTAACACAATGTGTTAAATTAATAGGGCGGAGGGATATTAATGAAGTTTACAGACGGATTTTGGCTTAAGAAGAAAGGGGTAAGCATTCATTCACCGGCAGAGGTAAGAGATTACAGTATAAATGAAAAATCAATATTACTGTATGCTCCGGTGACAAGGATTTCAAACCGTGGTCAGACCTTGCAGGGTCCCATGCTGACCATTGAAATCAGTTCACCCCGCAGTGACATAATCAGGGTTGTTTCCCGGCATTTTATAAAAAAGATAATTAAACAACCTGAATTTGAGCTCAATTGCAGTAGGGAATTTGTGCCCGGGATTTATGATGAAGTGGACGAACTGGTTATAAAAAGCGGGAAAACATCGGTACGGATAAATAAAAAGGATTTTTCCATAAGCTTTTATTATGAGGACAGACCTCTGACCAGGAGCGGTACAGGTCAGATGGGCTATATCACAACTGAGAGCAGCGGTGTTTATATGCGTGAGCAGCTGGATCTGTCTACAGGTGAATGTGTCTATGGCCTTGGCGAGCGGTTCTCTGCTTTTGTCAAAAACGGGCAGAGCATTGATATATGGAATGAGGACGGCGGAACTTCATCGGAACAGGCCTATAAGAATATACCTTTCTATATTACCAACAGGGGTTATGGTGTATTTGTGAACCATCCTGAAAAAGTATCCTTTGAAGTGGCTTCAGAAGCTGTCTCACGAACACAGTTCAGTGTACCCGGCGAAAAGCTGGATTATTTCGTAATTGGAGGAAGTGACCTCAAGGATGTCATACATAACTACACCGCATTAACCGGGAGACCATCGTTACCGCCTGCATGGTCTTTCGGCCTGTGGCTGACGACATCCTTTACAACTAATTACGATGAGAATACGGTTTCATCCTTTGTAGACGGTATGGCGCAAAGAGATATTCCCTTAAGGGTATTCCATTTCGACTGTTTCTGGATGAAGGAATACGAATGGTGTAATTTCGAATGGGACAGGGAAGTCTTTCCTGATCCGAAGAATATGCTGAAAAGGTTAAAGGAAAAAGGATTAAAAATATGTGTGTGGATAAATCCGTATATCTCGCAGAAGTCCCGGTTGTTTGAGGAAGCTGCGGAAAACGGCTGTCTGTTGAAGCTGGAGGATGGAGAGGCATGGCAGTGGGATTTATGGCAGCCCGGCATGGGAATTGTTGATTTTACAAACCCGGCCGCATGTAAATGGTATGGGGATAAACTGGAAGCACTCATTGATATGGGAGTTGACTGCTTCAAAACAGATTTCGGCGAAAGAATCCCAACCGAAGTGGTATATCATAATGGTGCTGATCCTGTAAAAATGCACAATTTTTATACTTATTTATATAACAAGGCGGTGTACGAGGTACTTGTCAAAAGAGTCGGACAGGAAGAGGCAATACTATTTGCCAGAAGTGCAACAGCCGGATCACAGAAATTTCCTGTGCATTGGGGCGGTGACTGTGTATCCAGATATGAATCAATGGGTGAAAGCCTTAGAGGGGGACTATCGTTGTGTATGTCGGGGTTCGGCTTCTGGAGCCATGATATCAGCGGGTTTGAAAATACTGCATCCCCTGATCTGTATAAAAGGTGGTCGGCCTTCGGATTATTGTCAACTCACAGCAGACTCCATGGCAGCAGCTCATACAGGGTACCATGGCTGTTTGATGAAGAATCGGTTGATGTTGTAAGATATTTCAGCAAGCTTAAATGCTCGATTATGCCGTATTTGTTCAGCATAGCCTGCAATACCGCAGAGACAGGCATACCTGCAATGCGTCCCATGATTCTTGAGTTTGACAGGGACAGGGCCTGCGATTATCTGGATACTCAGTATATGCTTGGGGATTCCTTGCTGGTTGCTCCTGTTTTCAATACGGAAGGCAGAGTTGATTATTATCTTCCCGGTGGAATCTGGACAAATTTTATATCAAATCGGCAGGTAACGGGCGGAACATGGCAGTACGAAAAGCATGATTTTATGAGTCTGCCTCTGATGGTTAGACCTAATTCAATAATTGCGGTGGGAAATAATGAAAATGTTCCTGATTATGATTATGCGGACGGAACTGCTCTTCATATTTTTGAACCGGGAGACGGTGAACCTGCTTCTGCAACCATCTATACAATTAAGGGAAAACCAAAGGGTTCTGTTCAGGTTTTCAGAAATGGAACCGAGGTATCTGTTACTGTCAACGGTTTAAGAAATTATTACATAATAATGAGAAATATAAACCAAATCTCCGATTTAAAAGGTGCAGCCTTTGAAGCCAACCCTTTAGGCTCAAAGCTTGTACCGTTGGAAGACGCTGAAAATGTCACGTTTAAGATTGTATAGTTTAAATTAATAAATTTTATTAACTTTAAAGTTGATTTTTTTAAAAAAGTTTTAGATTTTCTAAAACTTTTTTAATTTTAGCGTGTATATATGTACAAGGCAAAAGAAAAAGGTGGGGATAAGGTAATTGGAGGTTTCGGATTTAGGTATATTCAGGGAATATGAAAAGAATAACAGAAGAGGTCTGGAACTTGTATATGAAAGATATAAAAAGTATGTCTATTCAATTGCCTATCATTATTCCGGAAACAAGGAAGATGCTCTGGATATAACACAGGAGGTATTTATATCGGTATTTAAAGCTTTTGGGAGCTTTAAGGAACAATATTCAATCCTTCCCTGGATAAAGAAAATAACTGTAAACAAGTGTCTGAATTTTCTTAGGAGCCGTAAAGAAAGTATTTCTTTAAATGAAACAACGGAAGGCGGAGACGAGCTTCAGAATATTATCAGTTCCAATGAAGCCACCGAAGCCTCAGTATTTTGCAAAGACACAAAGAAGGCACTGGAGGATGCTATAAACAAACTCCCTGACAAGCAAAGAATTGCCGTGCTGCTCCGGCATATGAAACAGATGAAATATGAGGAAATAGCCGGTACAATGAAGCTCCCGGCCGGGACTGTAAAAACTCTGATATATAACGGAAGAGCAGCGATCAAGGATAATTTGATAAAACAGGGTATTTGGGAGGTTTAGCAGGCGAAGCATTATAAATATATCAGATAGAAACTTAAAGGCAGGAGGTTGACATGAAGGAAAAATCAATCCTGAGTCTTAACTGTGAAAATAACATTTCCATAAAATGTGGAAAAATGGATGGAGCTTTGCTTCAGGATTACTTGGAAGGTACAATTGATCCGGTTGAAAAGCTGTTTGCAGAAGCTCATTTAAATACCTGCAAGGACTGCAGAAGAGAATTATCCGAACTCAAGCTTATGTTTTGGGAGCTTGGGGATAAGAATAATTACCGGGTGGATTTTCCCGAAGAATTGGATGAAATGGGCGCAACCCTTATTGTCAAGGTTTTAGGAGAAAAAGAAAAAAGCCCTGCCAGAAAGCTTGTTGATATACAAGTTGGCAATTTTAAAGCTTCAGCGAAATTTCTGGACTATCTTCCCGGTGCCAGGCAAACCCCCGAAGTTATTAAAAAGGCCTCCAAAAGTCTTGCAAAAGGAGTCAAAAAAGGTGTTAAAAAGGGAATCGAAAAGGGAGTCGAAAGAATACTGGCAGCCAGGTAGATTCAGATGCAAACAGGAGGTAATATGCTGGTGCTAACCGTTTTAGGTTACTTATTTGTATATATATTGTTAATATTGCTGGCTGTAATTCTGGCAATTTTATTGATTCCATTTAAATATTTTTTTACCGGTGAAAAAATGGAAAACGAGTGGTTCAAGGCATCAGTTGCCTGGTTGTTCGGAGCCATCAAATTCAATATTTATTACAATTCCGGGAAGCTTTCCTCAAATATCAGAGTCCTAGGTATTCATAAAAGCATTGAAAAAGGCCCAAGTAAAAAGGATACCGGTGAAAAAGAGGATAATGGGCAAAAGAAAGGGAAAAAGTCCAAAAATAAAAATCCTTACAGCTATTTAAATAATGAAGTAATGAAGAAAGGATTTCAATGTATTTTTAAATTACTAAATCATTGCAAACCGAGAAAATTCGTGCTTAAGGCCAGAGCCGGATTTGAAGACCCCATGTACACAGGTCTGCTGTGCGGCATACAGGGGATATGGAGTGCAATTTTAGATAAATATGATATTCATCTGCAGCCTGATTTTGAGGAT
>JAEVZU010000017.1 GCA_023392075.1 Bacillota bacterium
AACTTGCCAAACTGCCGGCAGAGACCTTGCGTATGGCAATGGCTATCCTTGGAATAGGTCCGATAATTTTTGCATACCCGTTCTTTCAGAAATATTTCATTAAAGGTCTCACCATTGGTGCTGTAAAGGGTTGATTCCGGCAGATTGGTTTGTATCTGTTTGCCGGTCAATATATTATTTTCATATTAAAGGAGGAAAATAAATGGATAAGATGAAAAAAATGGGGTGTCTTGTTTTTGCCCTGGTATTTATTTGCAGTGTTGTTTTAACAGGCTGCGGAGGCTCAAAGGACAGCACTGCGTCGTCTTCGCCGAACAGTCAGGCACCGGCTGCCGACAGTTCCAGCTCGGCCGGGAGTAAAGCTCCGGAATTGAAACCATATGAGCTGAACTGCTATTTTCTGGCTCCTCAAACAAAGGATCTCCCTTTAGTTCAGGACGAAGTAAGCAAACTTTTAACTGAAAAGATCAACGCAACCATCAAGCTTAATTACTTTTTTTGGGATAGCTATCAGGACAAACAGAAACTGGTGGTAGCTTCCGGTGAAAAGATTGATGTCATGTTTTCACCTTCCTGGTGGGGCTGGAGTACCTTTGTAGCCCAGAAGGCATGGCTTGAGCTGGATGATTTGCTTGCACAATACGGAGCAGATATTACAAAGAATATCAACCCGGCTTATCTCAAGGCACCTGTTATTAACGGCAAGCTTTATGCGGTTCCTACCAACAAGGATATGTTTGGTGTAGGGGGAGTGCTTGTCAACAAGGCTTTAGCTGAGAAATATAACTTTGATTTTTCCAATATAAAGACTCCGGCGGATTTTGAACCCATGCTGAAGACAATTAAGGAGAAGGAACCTGGAATAGTGCCGTTCGTGTCTGCACAGGGTGACCATGCTTCATATTTTACCCAGGACGCATTGGTTCACATTTCGCAAACAGAGGTTCCGGTAGGATATAAGAAGACCGATGGTGATATCAAAATTGTAAATCTGCAGGAAACACCTGAGTATATAAACGTGATAAAAATGACAAGAGAATGGTACAACAAGGGTTACATAAATAAGGATGTTGCCACACTCAAAGACTCTATGCCTGTTAAGAAAGCCCAAAAGGCATTCATGTGGGGAGAACAGCTTAAGCCGGGCAAGAACGATGAAATGAAGGCACAGTTAGGATATGATTTGATACAGGTAAATGCATATAAGGATATTCCTTATTATGCTACAACCGGAGACTTGACAAATTCCATGCTCGTTATTCCAAGAACCTCGGAGGATCCTGCAAGAGCTATGATGTTTATTAATTTACTGTTCGGTGATAAACAAATAAAGAATCTTCTGGATTGGGGTATTGAAAACAAGCATTATAAAAAGATAGGTGAAAACCAGATTGACTTTGCAGATGGCGTAACCGCAGATAATTCCGGTTACACTGGAATTGCCCAGTGGGCAATGGGCGGAGACCAGTTCCTTGATTACCTGTGGGCAAATGAAAGTCCGGATAAATGGACTAAGATGAAGGAGTTCAATGAATCTGCAAAACCTGAAAAGCTTTTAGGCTGGGTCTATAATCCGGAAGCTGTAAAAACTGAAATTGCCACTTTGGCAACCGTCGGTAAAAACATGGGTAATCCGTTAAATGAAGGTATCGTTGATTATGACAAGTATTATCCAAAGATGAAGGAATCGCTTGAAAAAGCAGGTATAGTCAAGGTTTGCGCCGATGCTCAAAAGCAGGTTGATGACTTTTTGGCCGCTAACAAATAAATCCTGAAGAATAACTCCCCGAGAGCTGCTTTAAGCATAATGCTTATTACATTATGTTTGAGGAGGCTCTTTTTTTATCTTGAAATTAAATAGTCACCGGATTGTATTTAATTACAAAACAAATTACTAAATAATTTAGCTATTTATTTAGCAATTAACTAAAAGGTTTATAGAGAAATATTTAGTTAGATATATTTAATAATACCATTATTTTATGCAATACACACAAAATAATGGTGTACACACTGTATATAAACGACAAAATGTATAAAAGTATAAATAAATTTATTGCTAAATACTAATAAACGATTTATAATAATACTTAAGAAATGAACATTGATCTGTATTTGGTGTAAATAATATAAATACTGTTACTAAACAAAATTTACTAATTATCTTATATTTTCATGTATTTATTTTAAATTGTATATTTTCAAAAAAGCTTATTATTATACCTTTTTGACAGAATTATGTAAACCTAATTTTAAATAAGTAATTAATTTTTGACCTATCTTTCCAATCGAAACAAAATATATCTAAAGAATGGAGAAATGTACAATGAGTAAAGTGAAAATCGGCTTTGCACCCACCAGAAGAAGTATATTCAGTGCACCGGATGCAGTCAAATTCGGAAACCTCACCAGAGATAAACTCAAGGAATTAAATGTGGAATATGTTGATATTACGGATATTAACTCCGAAGGACTTCTATATGACGATGAAGATATGAAAAAAATTGCAGAAAAGTTCAAGGCGGAAAAAATCGACGGTCTGTTTTTACCACACTGCAACTTTGGTACCGAATATGCATGTGCAAGATTGGCCAAGGCCTTGAATGTTCCTGTTTTATTGTGGGGCCCGAGGGATGAAAGACCCGATGAAAAGGGCATACGTCTGAGAGACAGCCAGTGCGGGCTTTTTGCTACCGGAAAGGTGCTGAGAAGATTCAGAGTCCCTTTCACATATATGTCCAACTGCAGACTGGAGGATCCGGAGTTTGAAAGAGGCATAAAGGACTTCCTGGCTGTATGTAATGTTGTTAAAACCTTTAGAAATACAAGGATATTGCAGATTTCCACAAGACCGTTTGATTTCTGGTCTACAATGTGCAACGAAGGGGAATTGCTTGAGAATTTCAACATACAGCTTTCTCCCATCCCAATGCCTGAACTTGTATATGCGGTAAAAGCGGCGAAAGAGGAAAAAACTGAGGTTGAAAAAGTCATAGAGACTATAAAAGCTAAAATGAACGTTAAAATCGCTGACCAGCACCTGGAGAATGTTGCTGCGATGAAGGTTGCAATGCAGGGGCTGGCCGGAAAATACGGCTGCAATGCCATTGCACTGCAGTGCTGGAACTGCCTGCAGTCTGAACTTGGAATAATGCCCTGTGCGGCAAACTCACTTCTGAATGATGAAGGTATCCCGGTTGTCTGCGAAACAGATATCCACGGTGCAATAACTTCATTGCTGGCAGAAGCTGCAGGTATGGGTGAGACAAGATCCTTCTTCGCAGACTGGACGGTACGTCACCCGGACAATGAAAATGGTGAACTGCTCCAGCACTGCGGACCATGGCCGGTTTCGGTAGCCAGGGAAAAGCCAACGCTGGGTTATCCCCTAGCATTCAGCTATCCTGGATCTGTGGAAGCTGAAGCAAAGCACGGCGAGCTTACACTGTGCAGGTTTGATGGAGACAATGGAGAGTATTCACTGCTGCTGGGCAACGCAAAGGCAATTGAAGGACCCTACACAAAAGGCACCTATCTCTGGATTGAAGTGGATAACTTGAAAAGGCTGGAAGAAAAGCTGGTATCCGGACCATATATCCACCATTGTGTGGGGATTCACAAAAATATTGTGCCGGTATTATACGAAGTCTGCAAGTATATCAATGTCAAGCCGGATTTTTATGACCCAATAGAAGAAGACGTTAAAGCATACCTTAGAGGAGAGTAATTGATATATCGTATGCAGTTGTAATAGATTAAGTTTTTTATTACTTTTTGTTACACCGCTGCTGCGGTGGAGAGGGGGATTCTAATGAACAATTTAAAGGCATTGTCTTTTGAGCTTAGAAAAGATGTACTCAATATGATTTTCAAGGCAAAGACAGGGCATATCGGCGGAGATTTCAGTGTAATGGACATACTGGTGACGCTTTATTTCAAGCATATGAATGTTTCGCCTGAAACAGTTAACAACAGTGATAGAGATAGATTTATCCTCAGCAAGGGACATTGTGTGGAATCCTTATACAGTGTTCTGGCAGGGAGAGGCTTTTTTCCGAAAGCCGATCTGGAAACCTATTCACAATTTAAATCAAAATATATCGGACATCCGACCAACAAGGTTAACGGCATCGAAATGAATTCCGGGTCTTTGGGACATGGTCTGTCTGTGGCAGTTGGCATGGCACTGGCAGCAAAGATGGATAAAGCCTCCTACAGAGTATATACCGTTATGGGGGACGGTGAACTGGCAGAGGGCTCGGTATGGGAGGGAGCTATGGCAGCCGGTCACTACAAGCTGGATAATCTTACGGCGGTAGTAGACAGAAACCGTTTACAGATCTCCGGGACTACCGAAGAGGTCATGACCCAGGATAACCAGGATGAAAGATGGAGCAGTTTCGGCTGGAATGTAATTCATGCCGAGGGTAACAGCATGGAAGCCCTGGATAAGGCATTTGAGACTGCCAAGGCAACAAAGGGTAAGCCGACAGTGATTATTGCCGATACTATAAAAGGCTATGGAGTTTCCTTTATGGAAAATTCAAAACAGTGGCATCATAAGATTCCGAGCCAGGATGAGTACGAGAAGGCAATTGCAGAATTAGACCAGAGGAGGATGGCTGCAAATGAATAAAATACCCAATCGTCAGGCAATATGTGATGTTTTAGTGGAAAAAGCAAATACTGATAAGGATATTGTGGTTCTTTGCAGTGATTCCAGAGGTTCTGCTTCATTAGCTCCTTTTGCGGATACGCATCCGGAACAGTTTGTGGAGACCGGTATTGCCGAACAAAACATCGTATCCATTGCAGCAGGGCTTGCAAAATGCGGAAAAAAGGCCTATGTGGCTTCTCCGGCGTGTTTCCTGTCCACCAGGAGCATGGAGCAGGCAAAGGTTGATGTGGCTTACTCAAATACAAATGTAAAGCTTATAGGTATCAGCGGCGGAGTCAGCTATGGGGCCCTGGGAATGACCCATCACTCGGCACAGGATATTGCATCAATGACTTCCATCCCAAATATGAGGGTTTACATTCCCAGCGACCGTATACAGACCAGAGCTTTATTCGAAAGCCTGTTAAAGGATGAAAAACCGGCCTATATACGTGTGGGACGTAATCCTGTAGAAGATGTTTATGAAGAAGGCAGGCTGAACTTTGAAATGGACAGGGCAACCGTTGTTCAAGAAGGCACCGATCTGACCATTATAGCCTGCGGCGAGCTGGTAAAGCCGGCCGGTAAAGCTGCCGGAATCCTGCAGGAACAGGGTATATCGGTAAGGGTTCTGGATATGTACTGCGTCAAACCCATTGATAAGGCTGCTGTAGAAAAGGCTGCTGCTGAGACAAAGGCCATTATAACAATGGAGGAACATTCACAATACGGCGGGCTTGGAGCCATGGTCAGCCAGATTGTAGCAAGTACCGCACCGAAAAAAGTGATTAATCTGGCGCTGCCTGATGAGCCGGTAGTCACGGGAGTATCCAAAGAGATATTTGACTATTACGGCTTAAACGAAACCGGATTGGTTAATATAGCCAAGGAATTGTTGAACAGGTAATTTCCGTTTTTTTAATGTGCCTATACCGGGCACCGTTACGGGAACTGACGGGGGGTCAAACTCCGTAGTATCTATATAAAAAACATATATTAAATTTTCGGGAGGATGTAATTTTATGAAAAGAAAGATTTTATCACTTCTTATGGCAGTTGCATTAACAGGTTCACTGCTTGCAGGCTGCGGAAGCGCTAAACAAGCCGAATCAACCAACTCATCGGCCGCTCCTTCATCGACGGCAGCATCAAGTCAGGCAGCAGAAACATCGGCGGGTGATACCGGAGCCGGCAAACCGCTTACAGGCGGAGGATCAAAAATAGTGTATATAATCACTCCTTCACATTCAAACCCCTTCTTCAAGACAGAAGCTGAAGCAGCATCTGCAAAAGCAAAGGCTCTGGGTTATGAAGTCAAGACGGTATCACACGACGACGACCCTACAAAGCAGGCAGAATTATTTGATACCGCAATATCTGAAAAGGCGGCTGCAATCATCTGTGACAACGCTGGTTCGGATGCAACCGTTGCAGCAGTCAAGA
>JAEVZU010000074.1 GCA_023392075.1 Bacillota bacterium
GCAGCTGATGCAAAGCCGGTGTGGGAGTGAGTAAATTTTCATCAATAATATTTTGCGGCCGATAAATGGCTCAAAGCCATATACGGCTTAGGAGAGAACAAATTTCATTACAGTTTTGTGGCCGCTATGCAGCTCAAAGCCATAAATGGCTTGGGAGGTTAATATGTGTATAATAAAAAATTCATTGGCTCAGTCACACCAGATTATAGAAAGTATTGTTAATAAGGGAGACCTTGTAGTGGATGCCACGGCGGGGAACGGAAACGATACTGTTTTTCTGGCGGGACTGGTAGGTGAAAAGGGAAGTGTATTTTCCTTTGATATTCAGGAACGTGCTCTGAAATCCACAGAAAGAAAGCTCATGGACAGACAGTTGAGAGACAGGGTTGAGCTTATTAACGACGGTCATCAAAATATGAAAAATTACATAACTGAACCTGTAAAGACAGTCATGTTTAATCTGGGATATCTCCCGGGAGGAGACCACTCTATCGGAACAAAAGGGAATACCACCATCGAAGCAATTAAAAACTCCATGGAACTTATAACCGTCCATGGTATTATTAGTATTGTTGTTTACTACGGAGGAGACAGCGGCTTTGATGAAAAAGACGAAGTAATGGATTTTATCAGGACAATTGACTGTAAGCAGTTTACAGTAATGAGGACCGACTTTGTAAATCAGATAAACTGTCCTCCCATATTGATATGTATTGAGAAGAACAAATAGGAGCTAAAGTTTTTGTTACTTCACACAATAAAAACTAAACAGTCACACCACGCAACAAAAGTGGCATAGCCACTTTTGTTGCACACGGAGAATTTTATTTATTTAAAGGAACACGCAGTGTTAGCACGCATTCCGGCCGTAATCATAACATAATACTTGATTTTTACTGATTGCAATCAGAATCAATTCAGTTTTGCTGTAATCGCCATAGTCAATTGCAGCACCATTATTATAGTTAATGTAAATACAAAGATCTTTTTATTACTGTTTTTCATATAAATCCCCTTTCATAAATACCCTTGAGTAAATTATATTAAATAAATTACTTACAGATGTAAAAATGTAGGAAATTTAAGGTAAGTGTAACCAACTTGTAAATTTCGTAATATATCCGTAAAATTATGTAATAGTTCTGTAAAATTATTACTTGTCTTTTTTATAATCAATTTTCTTTGAATTATCCTGTTTTACAGGTTTATTTTTTTTAATTCCGCCTGTTTTAACATTGCTGTTATTCCTTTGCCTGTCCGGCTTTACATGGGTTTTGTCCCCGGACTTGACGGATTTCCGGGAATTGCCGGGGCTGCTGTGTTGGGAGGGCTTTTTCCTGCTGATTGCCTCCTTGTCCTTCTCTTTCGCTTTGCTGTTTTTAGACCAGGCTTCAGGCTTATGGGATTTGTTATATTCTTTTTTCTTAATGTTTGAATTGTTTATATTTTTAGCTTTATCATTTTTTTCAGTTTTTTTTCGCTCTGCTTTATCAAGCATTTTAGAAATATGTTCGGTTTTTGCTTTTTCTATAGTTATTTTTTTATCTTTCTTATTTATTTCCTTATATAATTCATATCTGCCCATGGATATGTTATTTTCAACTGCTTCTTTCCTTACCTGGGGAGCAACCTTCAGTACTTTAGGATGCAGGTTTTCCGAGCCTACTTTAATTGAAAGGCTTTCTATATCTGATAATATAACTGACAAAGTCTTTTCGCTAGTGGCGGCAGTGGAATTCTTTGCTGACTCCAGGGTCGCAGAAATCAATACTTCATTTGTTTTATCAGGACTTATATATCCCGATGTTGTTGAAGAGTCAAGCAATTTTGCAATTGCCGCCTTAACAGGCATATCCTCCAGTTTAAGCTCCTTTAATAAAATTACGGCATCTGAATTTAAGGCTTTGACACTTAATACCCTGGAAGCATCATCCACAGCAAATTCCATACTTGGGTTTATATCAACATCGATATAAGCAAAAGCATTACCGGAATTGAAAACCTGTAAATATAAAATGGAGAAGAGGGCCAGAACAAAAAAACTTGCGGCAAAAGCCATATTGCGTATGTAACTCCTTCTTCTCATTGAAGGCTTTGCTTCAGAAAACGTCAGCTGCTGACCCAAATACATATCGGGTGTTCTTTTTATTGTAATAAAGTCGCATTTATCAGTCATTACAATAACCTTCTTATTATTAATCTCCAAAATGGAACCATTGAATCCGGCCATAACAGTTACCCCCTCTCAACATTCTCAATATAGCTTTGCAGTGTTTCAAGCCTGCTGCAAAGAATAATATAAACCGAAATTATAAACTTCCTGTTCCGCTCTACGGTTTTATGATTTACATCCAATAATTTCATAAGCTCCACCATTGGAATCGTTTTCTTTCTTTCAAGTTTATCCGAGAGTTCCTTGCTTTCGGCAAGTATTCTTGCTATCTTAATTGCCAGCCGTTTGGAATCCATGTGTTTGGGAGCAACCTTGATAAGATCCTTAAGCTCTATATTGAAGGAGGCAAGTCTTTTAACAAAATCTGCAAGTTCTTCTTTTGCTTCAATATTATTAAACTGGGAGGAAGCATCAACAGTAAAAAACTTGTTTTCATAGGAGACATTTTCTTCTTCGTCGTATCTCTCAAAATAAGAAAGAGGAAATGTTTTGCCATATTTGGAATTTTTTCTTTTAAAATCTATAAGCCGTCTCTTAATGACTGTTTCGGCAAACCCTAAGAAGCCGGCATTTTTACCCTCATCAAAGCAATCTATGGCTTCATTGAAAGCAAGAAGTCCGATACTGTATTCTTCACTATTCTCCAGATCAACATATTTGCCGATGTTCTTGGAAACTACCTTGATAATAAAAGGGTTATAATCATTAATAAATTTGTTCCTTAATTCCGGATCACCATTTTTTATATTCTTAATAATTTCTCCAAGGGGTTCGGGTTTTCGGCGTGATTTATTAAATATATGTAAAATAGTCAACAACGCTTCACTCCTTGCAATAATATTCGTAAGCTTGCAGTAATTTAAGTGGGGTAAATAAGGATTCCGGTAAAGGGAAATGCAAACATGGTATACATAAAGTATAGACTGTTTATTCATAATATTAAAGTCATTTTCAATTGGTAAAAAGCGGGTAATAACCAGCAATTCTATTGACACACTTTTTTTGGTAATATATAATTATTACTAGGTAATAATAACTAATAATATTTTAAGGTAATAAATCGACCGTCCGGTTGAAGAAATAATTTTGTTTATTCTTATGGTGGATATCATAAAGGAGGTTTATATGTCACAGAAAGAAAAGATTGAAAGCTTAAAAAGTATGAAGGCATCTATCGCTTTAGGCGGTGGACAGGATAAGATCGAAAAAAGACATACCGAAGGCAAATACTCTGCAAGAGAGAGGATAGACCTGTTATTCGATGAAGGCAGCTTTGTTGAAATAGATGCTTTTATAGAATCAAGATGCTTTGATTTCGGAATGCAAAAGAAAAAGCTCGCCGGTGACGGAGTTGTTACAGGCTATGGTAATGTTAATGGAAGAAAGGTGTTTGTTGCATCACAGGATTTTACCGTAATCGGTGGTTCACTTGGTGAAATGCATGCGAAGAAAATAACAAAAGTAATGGATATGGCTGTAAAAATGGGAGCTCCCTTCATTGCAATAAACGATTCAGGCGGAGCAAGAATTGAGGAAGGTCTGGATGCTCTTTCAGGTTATGGCGATATTTTCTATAGGAATACTCTTGCATCAGGCGTAATTCCGCAAATCTCGGTTATAATGGGACCCTGTGCCGGCGGTGCGGTATATTCGCCTGCAATTACAGACTTCATATTCATGGTTGAAAATACAAGCCAGATGTTTATTACAGGACCACAGGTAATCAAATCCGTTACCGGAGAAGACGTATCTGTTGAAAAGCTGGGTGGCGCCGATGTTCACACTGCCGTAAGCGGTGTAGCTCACTTCAAGTCTGCAAATGAGGAAGAATGTATTGAAGACATCAAGAGGCTGCTGGGCTTTATTCCTGACAATAATGTTTCAGACACACTGTACTACGGTACTGCCGATAGTGCAAACAGAATAATTGAAAGTCTGAATGAAATAATTCCCGAAGAATCCAACAAGCCGTATGATATGTACGGGATTATTGAAGAAATTGTTGATGACGGCGATTTCATGGAAATTCACGGTGCTTTTGCACAGAATATAATAATAGGTTTCGGAAGATTGAACGGAAAATCGGTTGGTATTGTAGCAAACCAGCCAAAGATTATGGCGGGTTCACTGGACATGAACGCGGCCGATAAGGCAGCCAGATTTGTACGTTTCTGCGATGCCTTTAATATTCCAGTGGTAACCTTGACTGACGTACCGGCATTTCTGCCCGGTGTGGCTCAGGAACACAACGGCATCATAAGGCATGGTGCAAAGCTGCTTTATGCTTTCTCGGAGGCAACTGTTCCGAAGATAAATGTAATATTGCGAAAAGCATACGGTGGTGCATATATAGCAATGAACAGCAAAACAATCGGTGCTGACATGGTATTTGCATGGCCTTCTGCCGAAATAGCCGTTATGGGACCTGACGGCGCAGCAAATATCATATTTAAAAAGGATATAACCGCATCTGAAAACCCTGCTGAAACCAGGAAAGAAAAAATTGCAGAGTACAGGGATAAATTCTCAAATCCATATGTTGCTGCTGCAAGGGGGTATATTGATGACGTTATAGAACCTGCTGAAACCAGAGCGAAGATCATTATGGCACTTGAAATGTTGAATACAAAGAGGGAAAACAGGCCTGCCAAGAAGCACGGTAATATTCCTCTTTAAAATAAGTTTTTAACCGTAACAGTCAGGCAATAAATATGAATAAATTATGAATGTGTAATTATGGAGGGATTTACTACTATGAGTAAATATATAATCAAGGTAAACGGAAACCCATATGAAGTAGAGGTACAGGAAATAGGCGGCCCAAGTGCTCCAATGGCTTCGGCAGCCGTGAAGCCTAAAGCAAAAGGTGCGGCAGGACGTCAGGCTGTAAAGACAGCACAACCTGCTGTGGCTAGTGCGGGAGATGTGGCTGCTCCAATGCCGGGAACGGTGCTTAAAGTAAAAGTTGCTGCCGGAGATACCGTTAAAAAGGGTCAGGTATTATTAATACTGGAGGCTATGAAAATGGAAAATGAAATAGTTTCTCCAGCCGACGGCAAGGTTGCTGCATTGAATGTTGAAGCAGGCAAGGCTGTCACTGCCGGAGAAGTAATGGTAACAATAGCTTGACCTGAGCGAACTTGATTAATAGAAGAGGAGATAGATATGGGAGTAAGAATTACTGAAACAGTATTAAGAGATGCACATCAGTCACTTATCGCTACCAGAATGAGAACTGAAGATATGCTTCCCATTGTTGAAAAACTCGATAATGTCGGCTATCATTCGCTGGAAGCATGGGGCGGAGCTACTTTCGATGCATCTATGAGATTCTTGAATGAAGATCCCTGGGAAAGACTCAGAAAAATAAAAGCCGCAGCAAAGAATACACCGCTGCAGATGCTGCTGAGAGGTCAGAATCTTCTCGGTTACAAGCATTATGCCGATGATGTGGTTGAATATTTCATACAAAAGGCTATTGCCAACGGTATGGATATAATGAGAATATTTGATGCCCTGAATGATCCCAGAAACATAGAAACAGCAATAAAGGCATGCAAGAAGGAAGGCGGTCATGCACAGGGGTGTATCTGCTACACCGTAAGTCCTGTTCACAGTCTGGAGCTCTTTGTAAAGGATGCAAAGAGAATAGAAGGCATGGGAGCCGACTCAATATGCATAAAGGACATGGCGGGACTATTGGTTCCATATCAGGCATATGAGCTGGTAAGGGCCCTGAAAGACAATGTTAAAATTCCGATCCAGCTGCACACGCACTATACCAGCGGCGTAGCTTCAATGACCTATATTAAGGCTATCGAGGCAGGAGTGGATATTGTAGATTGCGCTATATCGCCTATGGCTCTGGGAACTTCGCAGCCGCCTACAGAACCCCTGGTTGCAACGCTTAAGGACACTTCTTTCGACACCGGGCTGGATCTGGCAAAATTAAGTGAAATAGCAGATTACTTCAGACCTCTGAAGGAAAAATATATTGAAAGCGGACTCCTTGATGTCAAAGTTATGGGAGTAGATGTTAATGCGCTTATTTATCAGGTTCCGGGCGGAATGCTTTCAAACCTGGTTTCACAGCTGAAACAGTCAAATGCACTTGATAAATATGAAGATGTGCTTAAGGAAGTACCACGTGTGAGAGAGGATTTCGGATATCCTCCGCTTGTAACTCCAACCAGCCAAATCGTTGGAACGCAGGCAGTGCTCAATGTTATAACCGGTGAAAGATATAAAATGGTTCCAAAAGAATCAAAAGGTATTGTTAAAGGCGAATACGGTAAAACGCCGGCACCTGTCAGCGAAGAAATCCGTAAAAAAATTCTTGGAGATGAACAGCCAATAACCTGCAGGCCTGCTGATCTTATCGAGCCTGAGCTTGAAAAGATCAAGGATACGGCGCATGAATATATAGAGCAGGAAGAGGATATCCTCTCGTATGCAATGCTGCCGCAGGTTGCGGAGAAGTTCTTCAAGCAGAGAATTGAGGACCGGCAGAAGGCTGCTGCTCCTGCTCAAAAAGCTGAAGGAATAAATCCTGAGGTTGTTGCTGCCATATCCGCAGTTGTAGCCGACATGGGCTCCAGAGATGGAAGACAGTATGCCGTTGGAAATATTTCCAGACCGGATAATCAGAACAGATGGGGCCTGTACGGCATGCTGGAAAGATTCAGAACCAAACTTTAAGCCTGAATAATTGAAATATTATCCCCATACCTCTATTGACAATGTATACATTGCCAATAGAGGGTAAAAATATCCCAAACAAATATATCCCTGCGCAAAAAAACCTGCCGTCATTGCTAAAAAGCATGACGGCAGGTTTTTTTTATTGTCATTTTGATATGGAGACCGGAACAATTAATTACTGCCGGGTTACCGCTGCAGGATTAGGATTGCAGGTATTTAGACGGTGGTCTTCGCAGCCTTTGTGCAAATAAATATAATTCAACTGGTTGCTGTAAAATTCCAGAATTGCCACCATAGATCCCTTCCTGATGCGTTTCCCGCATTTCAGGCAGTAGTAATTTGCATGCTCCATTTTTGCGTAAGATATGGAGGGAGTAATGTTTTTAAGCTTCTGCCAGCTTTTCCAGCCAACCTTGCACAGTGTGATCCTGTTGTTATAATCCGACAGCACCCATCTTAGCAGCTTGTGAAAATGGAAGGGATAGCGGGTATATTTGATATATTCTTCAGGCAATCCAAGTCTGATGGTGTAAAGCTCAAAATTCTTTTCAACCACTTCCTGGATTCTTCCGGTTATCTGGGTAACATACCAGCAAAAACCGTTATTTGTAAGCCAGGGCTTGAGCTTTTCAAACATATAGCCGCGGCATATCTCAATTGTTTCATGCTGATTGACCTTTAGTGCTTTAAAGGCCTTTTCGGCTATCTCAACTACACTGTTCAGGTAGAGCTTTTTCTTGAAGTTATCTATGTCGTATAATTCAACAGGTATAATATCAAAATAATATTCATTGGTTTCGGGACGGTAGAACCCAATACAGGTTCCTCCCACAAAACTTCCGCTGCCTGCGTCATCTATCTGAATCATAAGTACCCCGTATTTATAAGTTCATTGGTATCGTTTAAATAATCTGCCGGAACACTTTCAGTTAAACCGGCGGCAAATAATTTTAATCGTTCTAATAGTATTGGTAAGTTTCAGATTTATATGTTTACATGAGAAAAAAATTAAGGCTTCGGCACAAAAAAATGTGATATTGGAAGGAGATTTTAACGACTGTATATTAAAATGCAATTACTTGATTTTTATCCTGCAAAAAGGTAATATTATAGTATGAAATTTACAGAAAAGTTTTACTATACATAGGGATATAGAAACTATAGCTTGGAGGAAATATGAACAGTACTCAAAAAAACAATGATCTTATTAGTATCATTCAGCAAAAATATGATGATTTCAGTAAAGGCCAGAAGCTGATTGCAAACTATATTGTGAACCATTATGATAAGGCAGCCTATGTAACGGCGGCAAAGCTTGGTGAAATAGTTGGAGTCAGCGAATCAACTGTTGTGAGGTTTGCAATAGAACTGGGCTTTGACGGTTATCCAAAGCTCCAGAAAGTACTCCAGGAACTTATTAAAAGCAAGCTGACTGCAGTTCAAAGGATAGAGGTATCTTCAAACAGAATAAATGAAGATAACATATTAAAGAGTGTAATGCAGTCAGACATGGAAAAAATTAAAATAACGCTTGAGCAGATTGATAATTCCGACTTTAACAGTATTGTCGAAACAATTCTCGGTGCAAAACGCATATTCATACTGGGAGTCAGAAGTTCAGCACCTCTTGCAAGTTTTTTAGGTTTTTATTTCAATTTAATTTTCGACAATGTAAGACTTGTTCATACAACCAGTGTCAGTGAAATGTTTGAACAAATTATCAGAGCTCAGGAGGGTGATGTTGTTATAGGAGTCAGTTTCCCGCGTTATTCCAAGAGAACCATAAAGGCTATGCAGTTTGCCAAGAAACAGGGAGTTAAGACCATCGCGCTGACAGACAGTGCGGAATCACCTGTAGCCAAGTCGGCTGACTTATCCCTGCTGGCAAGAAGTGATATGGCTTCATTCGTAGACTCGCTCGTGGCACCTCTCAGTCTGATTAATGCTCTTATTGTGGCAATAGGAATGAGGCGTAAGAATGAAGTATATAATACATTTGAAAAGCTTGAAAAAATATGGGACGAGTATCAGGTATATGAAAAAGATGACGGTTATAACGACGAAAAGCTCTAATTTAAATACTCGGAAGGAATAATATGAATACTAAAAACGTGATTGTTGTCGGAGGAGGGCCTGCAGGCATTATGGCTGCAGGCATTGCTGCGCATAGGGGATATACGGTTGTACTGTTGGAAAAGAATGACCGGCTTGGGAAGAAGCTGCTGATCTCAGGAAAAGGCCGCTGCAATATCACAAACGATACCGATATTGAAGGACTGATAGAAAACACTCCGGGTAACGGAAATTTTTTATATTCTGCCTTTTATACATTTTCCAACCAGGACCTTATAAACTTTATAAATGAACTGGGGCTTGAAACAAAGGTTGAACGGGGAGGAAGAGTGTTTCCGGTCTCAGATTCGGCCAAGGATGTTGCTGCGGCATTAATACGGTTTTTAAATAAGAACAATGTTAAAATAATGACCGGTTCTCCGGTAAGAGATATAATTACCGAAAATGACACGGTCAGTGGTGTGGAACTCTCGGACGGTACTGTGATGAAAGCTGACAGTGTCATACTTGCGGTAGGCGGTATGTCTTATCCGGGCACAGGTTCCACAGGTGACGGCTATGAAATGGCGAAAAAACTGGGACATAACGTTACACCTTTAAAGCCTTCTCTGGTACCTCTGGTGACAAAAGAAGAATGGGTTAAGGATTTACAGGGGTTATCCCTGAAAAATATATCCGTAAGCTTTAAAAATGGCAGAGGAAAAGAAATTTACAGCGATTTCGGTGAAATGATTTTTACTCATTTTGGTGTTTCCGGACCAGTTATTCTGAGTGCCAGCAGGCATTTGCTTTCATATAATTTCAAGGACATAACACTGTCGGTTGATTTAAAGCCTGCTCTTTCAGAAGAAAAGCTGGATGAACGTGTACAGCGTGATTTTGAAAAATACAGCAGAAAACAATTTAAGAATTCACTTGATGAATTGCTGCCCCAGAAACTTATTCCGGTTGTAATAGAGCTTTCGGCAATAGACCCGTATAAGCCGGTACATCAGATAACAAAGGAGGAGCGCAAAAGGCTGGTTGTACTTTTAAAGCACCTGGAAGTCACAATAATAGCTGCGAGACCGATAAAAGAGGCTATTGTAACGGCAGGAGGCATAAAAACCAACGAAATCAACCCATCTACAATGGAATCCAGGAAAATTAGCGGCCTTTATTTTGCCGGAGAAATAATTGATGTGGATGCCTATACCGGAGGTTTTAATCTTACCATTGCCTTTTCAACGGGATATCTGGCAGGTATGAGCTGTTAACAGAATTTGCAGCTAAATTAACTCGTCGTGCTAATTAAAATCTTGTTTGATTTACGGATAGATTTAATTGGGACCAACTGGTACGGAAGTTACCAGTTGATATGAAAAATTATATAAGTAAAGCAAATTTTAAATTAACCGGCACCCCGCATTAAATTAGCAGCCAAACCATATTCTTCTTCAGGAAATGATGACTATTTCACTCCAAAATTGAGCATATTATCAATAACTATAGTTATATAGAAATTGAATTGCTCGATAGGGGGATGAATATGAAAATTAAGATTTTCAGGTTTAGAAATGATTCTGAGAATAATGATAAAAATACTTTTTTTGAAAATATACTGTTCAGTACCTGTATTTTATGTTTTGTAATATTGGTAATCGTACAGGTAATTTTGGTGGTTCCTTCATTCAGAAGTGCTTTAAACATAACAGACAAAAGTATAGGGCTGCCTTTGAACGGAGATGAATATTTGTACAACCAGGGACAAATAACAATCAAAATGATAGGAGAGGAACCTGATCCTTCGGTACGTGTTCTTGTAAATGGTGATAATGTAACCCAGTTTGATAATACTGAAATGACACTGAATGTCCGGGATGGAGATGTTGTGGAGATTGACGGAAGTCAGAGCTTTGCCGGGCATATTGTCAAAGTGGAAGCCGTAACTACAAATATAGACGGCAAGTGTAAAAATGCGGTGGTAAACATTGAAAAAAATATAAAGACGCTGGTTAAGGTACAGATAAAATAAATCTGACCTAATGTTTGCACCTTTGTACCGGTATAATCAGCATAGCCTGTTTATCTGCAAAATTGAGAGTTGATTTTAACCGGCACAACAAGTTAACCTAATAATAAAGTATTGATTGTTTTATAAAATAAAAACCTATATAATATTTTGTATAGGTTTTTTCCTTAGAGGTACAATATGTGCATTTATTTGATGCAATTAAATACTTATACAGTGTTTCAAACTAACCTATGAATTTATGACCGTGTGAAATATTCAAAGTATTCAGCAATACTTTGAAAGCGCACAGGGCTGATTAACCTCCTTTATTAGCCTTATAGCGGATGAGGGAGTGAAGAGATTTTATTACAGTTTTGTGGCCGCTATGCGGCTCAAAGCCATAATATGGCCTGGGAGGTTAGCTTGAAAGACTTCGCTAATGCTCGTCTTTCAAACTAACCTGTGAACTTATGGCCGTGCGAAATATTCAAAGTATTTGCAATGCTTTGAAAGCGCACATGGCCAATTAACCTCCTTTATTTGCCACATTGGAATAAAGGATATAGGTTTCATTACATTTTGTGGCCACCAAATGTGGCTCATGGAGGTTAATATGACAGAGTTTGGAAGTAAGGATATAGCCAGTGCTGCAATAAAAATAGCACTGACAAATGACCGGTCTTCTGAAAAGAAATTGCAGGCAGAATTCATGCAGATAGGAATAAAGTCTGCTGCGGTTGATTACGGCGGCGAATTCATTTCTTCGGTTATGAAGATCGTTGAACGTGCAGTTGTCTCTTCAAAAAGGGAAGGGGTAATAACCGAAAGCCATCCAGAACAGGGTGCTGTTGCAGGCGCAACCAGGGAAGCAATATCACAGATAATGCCAAAGGCTATCGGCTTGAATGTCGGAGGAAAAATCGGTATAGCACGTTACAAGGACCATATCAGTGTAGCGGTTTTCTTCGGAATAGGTTTGCTGAACCTTAACGAGGTTGCCATAGGTCTTGGCCACAGGGTAGTTTAATTCTTAAAAATTTATAGATTTATTTATATTTATATTTTACCTGTTAATTACTGGAGGGCAATGTAATGCTTGTACGCGCAATCAGGGGGGCAACAACTGTACCTGAAAATACAAAAGAGGCAATTTTAGAAGGAGCAAGGGAACTGTTGACTGAGATTATAAATAATAATGAAATAAAAGTATCTGATTTGATTAGTATTATATTTACAATGACCAATGATTTAAATGCTGTGTTTCCTGCTGTGGCAGCAAGGGAAATGGGATTGAACGACGTTCCGCTCATGTGTTCAAATGAAATTGATGTTCCGGGAAGTTTGAGAAGCTGTGTGCGGGTTTTGGTCCACACTAATACAGATAAAGCAAATAGTGAGATAAAACACATCTATTTAAAAGGTGCAGCTGTATTAAGACCGGATCTGGCAAAATGATACCGGTGCCATATAACAGGGGCCATATAAAATGATATTACGAGGAGAAAGTAATGCCGAGAAGCATAGCAATAGACGGTCCGGCAGGTGCCGGTAAAAGTACCATAGCAAAAAAGGTTTCAGCAAATTTGGGTTTTATTTATCTTGATACGGGTGCAATGTACAGGACAGTTGCTTTAAAAGCAATTAGAACCGGAATAGATACTAAAAATCAAAAAGAGCTTGCAGTTATGATGGATAAACTGGACATATCTATTTCCCATGAAAATAACCTTCAAAAAATTTTTTTGGATGGAGAAGATGTATCCGAAGCAATCAGAACACCTCAGGTATCTGTTGGGGCATCAAATGTGGCGGTGTTTCCTGAGGTAAGACTAAAGATGGTTGATTTACAGCGTAAAATAGCGTCAGGTATTGATGTGGTTATGGACGGAAGGGATATAGGCTCATACGTGCTGCCTGATGCCGAGCTCAAAATATTTCTGACTGCATCGGTGGATGAAAGGGCCAGAAGAAGGTATGAAGAACTTATAAAAAAAGGGCAGCCTGCAAATTTGGAAGCTGTTAGAGCTGACATGATCTTCAGGGATAAAAATGACAGCTCCAGGGCATTGGCTCCGCTTGTAAAAGTAGCGGATGCAATTGAAATTGATTCTACCAAACTTTCAATAGATGAAGTTGTAGAAAAAATCTTATATTTTTATAAGAATTATGCCAATATAACTAGTAGTCTGTAAAATCTAAAACTTATATTGTCCGGCGTGAAAAATTTTTTCAGGACAAGGCGGAGGAGGGCGGAATAATCGCTTTATTACAACGAAGTACTGCGAAGCAGTGCTTTTCGACAACGCAGTCCTGGGGAAAT